>CALDNF010000223.1 GCA_937917475.1 uncultured Faecalibacterium sp. | reverse complement strand
TGGCAAACTTTGTTGCAAACCCGGTCAGCTCCATCATGAACGGCAACTACATCGGCATCCTGTTCTGGGCCTGTCTGTTCGGTCTGGCCATGAAGAAGATCGGCGCAGAGAGCACCAAGGTCTTTCTGGCAAACACCGCCGATGCCGTTTCGCAGATCGTGCGGTGGATCATCAATCTGGCTCCCTTCGGTATTCTGGGCCTGGTTTATTCCAATGTGTCCAGCAACGGTCTGGCCATCTTCACCCAGTACGGCAAGCTGCTGGCCCTCCTTGTGGGCACCATGCTCTTCATGGCGTTGATCGTTTCGCCCTTTATCATCTTTATCTATCTGCACTGCAACCCCTATCCGCTGGTGTTCCGCTGCCTGAAGGAGTCCGGCCTGACCGCCTTCTTCACCCGCAGCTCCGCCGCCAACATCCCGGTGAACATGAACCTCTGCGAGAAGCTGGGTCTGGATAAAGATATGTATTCCGTCTCCATCCCGCTGGGTGCTACCATCAACATGGACGGTGCCGCCATCACCATCACCATCATGACGCTGGCTGCGGCCAACACGCTGGGCATCAAAGTCTCCCTGCCCGCCGCTATCGTTCTTTCCGTCATGTCGGCTCTGGGTGCCTGCGGTGCTTCCGGCGTGGCCGGCGGCTCCCTGCTGCTGATTCCCATGGCCTGCTCGCTGTTCGGCATCTCCAATGACATTGCCATGCAGATGGTCGGCGTCGGTTTCATCATCGGCGTGGTGCAGGACTCCGTTGAGACCGCTTTGAACTCTGCCGGCGACGTGGAATTTGCCGCCACCGCCGAGTATCATCAGTGGCTCAAGGAAGGCAAGCCCCTGCCTGCTTTTCTTGGCGGCAAGTGATCTTCTGCGTTTCCCGAATTTTCGGAACAGTATATAAAGTTGGGTGTGAAAAGGCTGGACCCTCCGGGGCTCCAGCCTTTCGCCTTGTATAAAATCAGCCCGGAGCCTGCCTTGCAGCAAGTTCCGGGCTGGTTTTTATGAAAAAGCGAAGATGTCCGTTTCACTCCATGACCTTTGCCTTCTGCAGAGCGGCAAGAATCAGCGGGATGAGGATGAGCTGGGCGATGATACCGGGCACCGCCCCCAGCACGGCACCGGACAGGAACGCCGAGAAGGGGAAGCTGCTGCCCGCCAGACCGGCCAGCACAAAGCGGACGGCACCCCAGACCAGACGGCCCGCCACCATAGCGGTGACCAGAGCTGCATACATCATGGGGATGGTATGCCGGACCTTTTTGTACATCAGACCGGAGACCAGACCGTAAGTGCCCAGCTCAAAGGCCATGGAAATGGCAGTGGGGAACATGGGGGGCATCCCGAACAGCACCGAGCGGAGCAGCGGAGCCACAAAGCCCACAGCCAGACCCCAGGGGCCGCCCAACACAAAGCCGCAGAGCAGCACCGGGAAGTGCATGGGGCAGAGCATATTGCCGATCTGCGGCACATGGCCGGTGACCATGGGCAGCAGGAAAGCCAGCGCAAGGAACAGCGCAGCCAGAACGACATTGCGGGCAGGCGAGTTTGTTTTGGTTTGCATTAGAAAATCCTCCTTGATCTCAGAACACCCCATCGGCTGCCGATGCAGCCGGATGAAAACAAAAAAGGAGCCTGCCGCTGGCATCCATGCCAACAGCAGACCCCTTCATGGCGTCCGTTCCAATAAAAATAAGAAAAACCGAATGGGCTTCAGCCCGATGCTCCGGCTTCCTGCCGGAATTTGTGAAAATTATAGCATATCAACATGGCCCTTGTCAACGCCGTCAGAAATTGCAATTTTCACAAAATCATCGGGATTTCGAGCTGATTTTCCCCTGTGATGTACATTTTGCCGGAAGAAGCTTGACCTTTTTGCACAGAATAGATAATATAAACTTGATAAATAGCGCACAGGGGCGCACAAACGGCCCGGTGCGCCCCACACTTGCAAATTTCTGAGGTTCATACGGGAGGACCATCATGACAAATGCAGAAAAGCTTACCTTGGCCAAGCACGCCTGCCATATCCGCATGGGCGTGATCGAGGGCACTCACAGCGCAAAGTGCGGTCATCCGGGCGGCAGTCTGGATATCGCTGATGTGCTGAGCTACCTCTATTTTGTGGATATGAAGATCGACCCCAAGGCTCCGCACGACCCGGACCGTGACCGTCTGGTCCTGTCCAAGGGCCATGCGGCACCCGCCCTTTACGCAGCACTGGCCGAGCGGGGCTTCTTCCCGGTCGAGGACCTCAAGACGCTGCGGAAGATCGGCAGCTATCTGCAGGGCCATCCCAACATGAACAGCACCCCGGGCGTGGATATGTCCACCGGCAGTCTGGGTCAGGGCGTGTCCGCCGCCTGCGGCATGGCTCTGGGTGCCAAGCTGGCCAACAAACCCCTGAGCGTCTACGCCATTCTGGGCGACGGCGAAGTGGAAGAGGGCGAGTGCTGGGAAGCTTTCATGTTTGCCGCTCACTACCACCTGACCAACCTCTGCGTCATGCTGGACCGCAACCATCTGCAGATCGACGGCACCACCGAGACCGTTATGAACAGTGCACCTCTGGAAGAGAAGCTGAAGGCATTCAACTTCCATGTCATCACCATCAACGGCCACGATTTTGACCAGATCGAGGCTGCGGTCAAGGAGTTCCACGCTGAGACCGAAAAGCCCACCTGCATCATTCTGGACACCGTAAAGGGCAAGGGCGTCTCCTATATGACCAACGCTGTGGATTGGCACGGCAAGGGCCCCAACGACGACGAGTATGCCGTCGCCATGCAGGAGCTGAACGCTGCCTATGCTGCGCTGGAAGAGGAGGACAAGTAAGATGGCTGATGTGAAGATGATCGCAACCCGTGAGAGCTACGGCAACACCCTCAAGGAGCTTGCTGCCGAGGGCCACGATAATCTGGTGGTGCTGGACGCTGACCTTGCTGCCGCCACCAAGACCGGCGTGTTCCGCAAGGCATACCCGGACCGCCACTTTGACTGCGGCATTGCCGAGGCCAACATGATGGGCGTGGCTGCGGGCCTGTCCACCATGGGCTATGTTCCCTTTGTTTCCAGTTTTGCCATGTTTGCTGCGGGCCGTGCCTTTGAGCAGATCCGCAACTCCGTCGCTTATCCCCGCCTCAACGTCAAGATCGGTGCCACCCACGGCGGCATCTCTGTGGGCGAGGACGGTGCTTCCCACCAGTGCTGCGAGGATTTTGCCCTCATGCGCAGCCTGCCCGGGATGACCATCATCTGCCCGGCCGACGATATTGAGGCCCGCGCCGCCGTTCGCGCCGCTTATGAGATGAACGGCCCGGTCTACCTCCGCTTTGGCCGTCTGGCAGTTCCCGTCTTCCACGATCCGGCCAACTACCACTTTGAGATCGGCAAGGGCGAGCAGATCACCGAGGGTGACGACATTGCCATCATCGCCACCGGCCTGATGGTCAACGAGGCCCGCAAGGCCGCTGAGCAGCTGGCCGCTGAGGGCATCCATGCCCGGGTCATCAACATCCACACCATCAAGCCGCTGGATGAAGAGATCATCCTCAAAGCCGCAAAAGAGTGCGGCAAGGTGGTCACCGCCGAGGAGCACAGCGTCATCGGCGGTCTGGGCGAGGCCGTCTGCGCTCTGCTGAGCGAGAAGCTGCCCACCCCCGTCCGCCGTGTGGGCGTGCAGGACAAGTTCGGCTGCTCCGGCCCGGCTTGGGACCTGCTCAAGCTCTACGGCCTTGACGATGCCACCATCATCAAGACGGTCAAAGAGATGCTGAATAAATAAGCATTTTTGTGCTGCAAGAGGAGCCTGCCGAAGGATCGGCGGGCTCCTCTTTTTTGTCGAAATTTCCAAAATTTTGTCAGCGAAATCGTCAAAAGCTCCAAAGCTGTTTCCTGCCCTTGACAACCCACCGGAAGCGGGGATATGATAGGTTTGGGTCACTTAAATTTGAAAGAATTTTTCGTGATTCAAGGGGTATTAAATTTGAAAGGAGCAATCAATCATGAAACTGAAAAACAAATTCTTCCGCACCGTTTCCTGCGTTCTGGCTTCTGCCATGATCGCAGCAGTCCTGCTGACCGGCTGCGGCGGCGATGCACCGGCATCCAGTGCGCCCGCCGCTTCCTCCAAGCCTGCGGCAAGCACACCGGCTTCCAGTACACCGGCTTCGTCCACTCCGGCATCCTCCAAGCCTGCGGCAAGCACGCCCGCATCCAGCACTCCGGCATCCAGCACTCCCGCTTCCACCGGCATCAAGATCGATGTCACCAGCACTGCCGAGGGCTACGACCTGAGCTCGGACTATTTTGGTCAGGGCTACCTGCTGGGTGCTGACCTGACCCTGACCAACACCTCTTCCAAAACGGTGACTGTCGCCGGTCTCGTGACCCGGGAAGAGCTGGAAAAGGCTCAGGAACAGGCCATGGACAAATACGAAAATGTATTTTGGCAGGCTGCCCGGAAGGCTCTGAGCATCCCCAATTTGAGCGAGGATAATTACGAAGAGCTGCTTACCACGGAAGCCCAGCGGACGACTTTTGAGGAAATTCTTGCTGCCTATGCGGGCGTAGCACAGTATGCTGCTGTGTACGAACTGTCTACCTCTGCCTGCACCGCTGTGACACCCAAGGGCAACCTGAAGTGTCTGCTGCTCCGTGAGGATGACAGCTCCGACAAGACCCTTGCAGCAGGCAAGTCAATGCCGGCTACTCTGATCGTAGCAAGCGACTACATGACCACTATGACCTTCTACTATCAGGGCACTGCGTTCCACCGCATTACCGAAGAGCAGTTCAAGGCTTACATGAAAGTATTTCAGGAAGATTAAATTTTAATCGAGCCACAGGCCGCCGGGAGTTTTCCGGCGGCCTGTTTTTTGCATTTTTCCTCCAATGTGACCCGGTCACGGAAACGGCCCGCCTTTTGGGGTATACTGATGACATCAAAAGATCACATCACTTCAAACGGAGGGATTTTAATATGGCAGTCACCACCATTACCAAGGAAAATTTCAACACCGAAGTGCTGCAGAACGATAAGACCGTTCTGCTGGACTTCTGGGCCAGCTGGTGCGGCCCCTGCCGGATGCTTTCGCCCATCGTGGACGAGGTGGCCGAGGAGCGCACCGACATCAAGGTGGGCAAGGTCAATGTGGATGAACAGCCCGACCTTGCCGCCGAGTTCGGTGTCATGAGCATCCCCACCCTGCTGGTATTCAAGAACGGCAAGCTGGTCAACCAGACCGTCGGTGCCCGCCCCAAGAGCGGCGTGCTGGCCCTGCTGGACTGAGCATCGTTGGAAAAAAGTCACTGCCCCTGCACAGCCCGACCGCTGTGCGGGGGCTTTGTGCTGCGCATCGGTCTGAACTCCCTCTTTACAAATCGGGCCGGAACCAGTACAATCAAAGCAGTTCCTTTCCGAATGGATGCCGATGGGGGAGAAGCCCTCCCCCTACAGATAAACATTGGAGGTCTTACAGATGAAAATTTCACGCCGCACTGTTCTTCGTGCTTCGGGTCTGGCCGCTGCCCTGCTGGCTTTGACCGGCTGTTCCGCCGCAGGCAATGCCACCGTAGGCGGCAACCTTTGCCAATTTTTTCAGAAAGTTCTCGGCAAGGGCGGTTCCACCGCTTCCTCTGCCGCTTCCTCTGCTGCGGGCAGTGAAGCTGCCGATTCCATGGTAGCCTCTTCTCTGCCTGCCGGGGAGCAGCTGGACCCGGGCTTTGGGGTCGCCCCCAGCAGCAGTCTGCCCAGCTACAACGCCGACGTGCTGACCGGTCAGGCCAGCCGTGGCGATGACCGCATCGTGGGCATCATGGTCAACAACATCAGTGCCTCCGAAAAGCAGAACTGCCGCCCCCATCGGGGCATCGGCTCTGCCGACCTGCTCATTGAAAGCAAGGTCGAAGGCGGCATCACCCGCTTCTGTGCTGTGTTCCACAAGGGTTCCGACATTCCCGAGGTTGGCCCCATCCGTTCCGGCCGGGACCAGTTCCTGCAGCTGCTCATGCCCTGGCAGGCCGTCTATTACCACGACGGCGAGAGCATCTTCTGCACCCAGTTCGTCAACGTATACAAGTACTCTGACCTGAACATCGGCGGCAAGAACTACTTCAACACCCCGGTGCATCCCTTTATTGCTCACCGGAACAACCGCAACCGCAATGTGGCCTACGAGCACACCGAGTTCACCTCCGGCAAGGAAGTCTGCGAAGCCGCCGCCAATGCAGGCATTAACATGAGCTATCCCTATGAGGATACCTTCTTTAAGTTCACCGATTACCGCACCAACGAGGTCAATAAACTGTCCGGCTGCCCCACGGCCAAGACCATTGATATCGTGCACTCCAACAGCTACAAGACCACCTTCAACTATAGCAATCTGAGCCACAGCTACAAAATGCGGATGTACAGCCAGTACGCCAAGAAGTTTGAGGACACTGTGGACGAGCTGACCGGCAAGCAGCTGACCTTTGACAACATCGTGGTCTGCTTTGCACCCATCGCCGCCTACGCAGGCGACTCCCACGACGTGCAGGAGGTCAACTATGTGGTGGGCGGTCAGGCTTATCTGTTCACCTACGGCGGCGTGCAGACCGGCCGTTGGGAGAAGCCGCACCCCACCCAGCCCCTCAAGCTCTACACCGACAGCGGCGAAGAAATGAAGCTCAACCGGGGCAAGACCTACTTTGCTCTTGTAGACGACGATGAATGGTCCAATTTCAACTATCAGTAAGGCTGCGCACCGGCCCGGGAAAGGGGGAACAGGGATGAAGTTTCAATGGTTCCGGGGAGCAGTCTGTCTTGCGCTCTGCGCCGCCCTGCTCACCGGCTGTACCTTCTCCCTGCCCGAGGACGCCCCCGAAAGCGTCGCCGCCGACCCCCTCACCGGGCAGGATCTGGTCTGGCCCGGCCAGCGGCCTGCTGCCATCACTATCCGGAACAGCACCGCAGACACCACCCAATGGGGCATCTCCTCCGCATCGGTGGTGCTGGAAGCCCTCACCGAGCCGGGCAGCTCCACCAGTCTTTGTCTGGTCTATCCTTCGGTAGAAGCCATGCCGCAGACGGGCCCGGTGGCCGCCGGACAGGACCTGTACTGGCGCATCCTTTCCGGGCAGCAGGTCATTCCCATCCAGCTGGGCGGCGGGCGGTTCGACCAGAATTTTCTGGATTACTATTCCATCCGGGCCGTGGATGCTCTGGAAGCGGGCCGGAACGCCTTTTCCTGCGAGGACAGCTGGCAGAACACCCCGCTTTGGTACACCAGCGGCACTGCCGTCTCCGGCGTGCTCAGCAGCCTGAACATCACCCCCTCGGTGACGGAATCCCGGGTGACCAGTGCGGCATCTGCTTCGGCAGTCTCGGGAGATGCCAGTTCCGGCGAAACCCCGGAGATCCTGCACGTTCCGCCCCTGCTGCCGCAGGCTGTGGACTGCCAGCTGCCGGATGCTTCCACCTACGATGCGGTGCACGTTCAGCTGACCTTTGACGAGGCCAACGCCACCGGCTTTTCCTACGACGAAGCCAGTGGACAGTACCGGATGCTCCGGGCCGACGGAAGCCCGCAGCTGGACGCCAACAACGGCCAGCAGGCCGGGTTCGACAACCTGCTTATTCTGTACAGCGGCTCTTCCCTCCGGGACGACGACCGCACCTTCGACTACGACCTGACCATGGGCGGCGGCGTCTGGCTCAACGGCGGACACCTCTGGACCTTAACATGGACACAGGGTACCGACAGCACCTTTGCCTTTTACGATGCCGATGGCCAGCCTCTGACCATCTCGGCAGGCCGCAGCTACCTTGCCCTTGTTTCCAGTCTGACTGGGCAAGAGCTTCAGGTGACCAATACCGCAGGGGAGAGCCTGCTGGGCTCCTGATCTTTCTGCATAAAATACGCAAAAACGAGCCGCTCTGCTTTTGCAAGCAGAACGGCTCGTTTGCGTTTCTTGGTATCGGTTACAGGTCCACAACACTGCCCACCTCGGCGGGCGTTGCGGGGACGGCCCCCAGCCGCACCTCGTCGGTGTCCCGGCGGACCGTAAAGCTCACAGCCTGCCCGGCGGCAAAATCCGGCTGATAGCTCAGTTCCAGCGTCTCCCAATCTTCCGGCACCTCGCAGAAGCAGTGGAGCATGGCTCCTTTGCCCCCGGCAAGGTTCAGGGTGAAGATGGAGGCATCGGCGGCGTTCTCCCCATAGAGGGGAGCCGCAAAGCTGCCCACCCGCACCGCACTGCCGCCGCACTGAGCGGCAACACCGGTACCCAGCCGGTAGAGCTCTTCCTCGGTGGTCACTTCCCGGCTTTGAAGGTAGCTGGCCCCCACCGGCAGAGTGCGGGGAGAGAGGTTCTCCACCGAGAGATAGACCAGCACGCCCCCCAGACCGGGGGCGGGAGCATAGCCCAGCAGCTCAACGGCTGCTTTGCCGTCCAGCAGAGCCGGCTCGCCGGAATAATGGGCGGCATCCTGCGCCGCTGCCGAAACGCCGGTGAGCAGGGCAGCAGCCAAACTGACGGCCCCGGAGCCGGCATATTTCAGGAACGAACGGCGGGACAGGGATTGAGACATGGGGGATTCCTCCTTGCAGCGGGAAATAGTTCTCTTTATACAATATAGAATTCCGGACGGCCTGTCAAGAGTTTTGCCCGGAATTTTACCTTGCATTATCTTTTACGGCTCATTCGTAAGCTTCGTTTTCCTCGGTCTCTGCCTGACCCCGCAGGGTGTCAGCGTAGCCAAAGGGCACGATGTCGATGGCTTCCACCAGCCGGTCCCGCATCCAGAGCTGCACATCGGTCTGAACGGTGTAGCCGCAGCCCGGGTCTGCCATCCACTGCTCGGGGCGGCGGGAGGGCAGGGCACGCTGGCTCAGCATACTCATGATGACGCCGCCGTGGGTCACGCAGGCAGCCTCGGTAACGTCCATCCGGATCATATACTCAAACAGCTTGAGCAGGGTCTCGGAGCAGCGGGCGTGGAACTGCTCGGTGGGCTCGGCTCCCTCGGGCAGGAAGCCGGAGCCGGGGGTGATCCACTTTTTGAAGTCCTCGTTCTTGACCAGCTCCTTCACCGGGCGGTTCTCAAATACACCGAACCCGGCCTCCCGCAGATCATGCACCGAAAACTGGTGGGTAGCGTTGGGGAACAGGATGTTCGCCGTCTCCACCGCCCGCATCAGGGGCGAAGAGAACACCGTGTCCACCTGCGGATATTCGAACCGCTCTTTCAGGTCCCGCAGCTGTGCCCGGCCCTCGTCGCACAGGGGAATGTCGGTGCCGCTGCCGATATATAATCCTTTGAGATTGCCCTCGGTCATGCCGTGGCGGATGAGATGAAGTTTGAAGGTTTTCATGTCAATACCTCGATTTTGGCAAAGATTTGCCTGCTATGCTGAATTTTTTGTGTTCCCGGAGAAAAATCGCTTTCCTGCGTCGGTCACAAAATGTATGCTGTCTGCCCTCTAGTTTAGCATACATATAGTAGACAGAGCAAGCCTTTTGACTAAAATGACGAAAACCGAGGGAAAATTCTGTCACTTTTCGTCCTTTACAAGTCGTTTTCCATTGTGTATAATCAACGTGCTGTAAACCAAAAATCAAGGTCGTACCATTTTATCATATTTGAGGAGCCAAAGATCATGGAATTCAATCGTATCATCAAACTGCTGCGCAAAGAGCGGGGCATCACACAAAAACAGGCAGCGGAGGATCTGGGCGTTTCTCAGGCACTGCTGTCTCACTACGAAAAGGGCATCCGGGAGTGCGGTCTGGATTTCGTGGTGCGGGTGGCCGATTACTACAACGTCTCCTGTGATTATCTGCTGGGCCGCTCTGCCGAGCGCAACGGCATGATGCTCTCGGCAGACGACCTGCCCAACCCCGACAAGATGAAGGACAACGTCTACCATGGCAGCGTCCTGCCCACCATGAACAAGAAGCTGATCTCCAACAGCCTGAACGTGCTGTATGCCAAGATCTCCGAGTGCCACAGCAAGGCCCTTACCACCGAGGTGAGCACCTATCTGATGATGGCCGTTGCCAAGATGTTCCGGCTGCTTTACTCTGCCGAACCCCACAACGCCCCCAGCCTGTTCAGCGTAAATGCCCGCCGCTGGCCCAACTATTCCGATGCCGTGATGCAGATGAGCGAGGCCAACGTGGAAGCTTTGCTGGCCGGCGAGGACCTCAAGTGCGGCGAGGGCGTCAAAGACCCCTCCTGCCTTGCCATGACCACCGAGAGCCTGACGAGAGAGTATCCGCTCTACACACCCAGCCTCTTAAATTTGGTCAAAACCAGCGAGACTCATGTCAAAGGGCTGACTCCGGAGGAGTGAGCCGACCTGTGAAACTAGTGTAAATTCTGGCGTTTTTCTCTTGCGCCCGGCCGCAAAAGATGTTATAAACGAACCAGAACAAGAATCGGAAAAAGTCTTTCAAGAAAAAGGAGGAATTTCCATGTCCAATAAAATTTCCCGCCGCACCTTCCTCAAGTGCACCGGCGCTTCCGCTGCCGCTCTGGGCGCTTCTGTCCTGCTGGGCGGCTGCTCTGTTTCTCAGTCCGGTGCTTCTGTCGAGGTCAAAGTCGGCGATAAGATCAGCAACTGGAACAACATGGCCGTCCAGCTGTCCAGCGTCTTCAATCTGCCCGCTGCCACCGACAAGGAGGGCTATGAGTACATCGCCGTCCTGATCACCGCAGCCAACCTTTCCACTCAGGACACCTTCGCCATCGGCGCACAGAACATCGTTGAGATCGATGCCGCCTATCCTCTGGATAACGAGGCCACCAAGGCAGCCAACATCATCCAATACTTCCATGCACTGTCCGCTGCCACCTCTGATTTTGCCTCCGTCTGCGACGGCCAGCCCATCGAGAGCGGTGCCTACGTCTCCCTGTATAACAGCGAGAGCAAAACCTTCTCCGATTCCCCCAACCTGCCTCCCCGCTCTTCCGGCTATGTGGAGCTGGTCTGCATGGTGCCCTCCGGCTGGCAGGAGCTGACCGTGACCTATACCCCGACCTTTGTGCAGGACAAGACCCTGACCTTCACCATGAAATCCACCGACCTGAAAACGGCCTGATTTTTGAACCAAAAGGAGGAACCTCATCATGTCTCTGGAACTTTCCCGCCGTTCTTTCATGAAACTCTCCGCCCTGTCCGCTGTGGCCGTGGCAGGCTCCGCTCTGCTGAGCGGCTGCGACGACAGCTCCAGCACCCTGTACCCCTCCGGTGCCTTCGGCAAGAAGCTCTCCCTGATGGGCGAATTCACCCTCTCCGACCCCGCTTTCAGCAATGGCACCCTGACCTGCAACTTCACTGCCAAGTGCACCAGCTCCACCCCGCTGGCCATCCGGGCCAAGTTCTTCCAGGTAGAGGTCTATAACCCCACCACCAAGAAGACCCGGGTCTACAACGCCGAGAGCGATGGCTGCTCCCTGACGCTGGGTACATCCAACTACTACCTGACCAAGGGCAGCACCTGGGCCACCACCTTTACCGTCACCGGCATGACTCTGGCCGAGGGCGAGACCCTGTCTGTGATGTACTTCCCCCGTCTGGAGTCTTCCAGCAACGGCAACGGTCAGGCTTACACCGACCTGCACGCCACTTGGAAGGGCACCTACAAGAGCGGCAAGTTCACCAACTGAATTTCATCACAATGCACCGCAGCGCAGTGCATCCCCGATGGGATGTGCTGCGCTGTTTTTGTTTGTTGTTTTCCATCGGCGGACGGTTATACGGAACGCACAGAAATCCGGGGCAAAAGCACCCAAACCCTGTTACTTTCGTGCTTTACAACTTTAACTTGATAAAGTAAAATAAAAACATAGGCTCCCGGCACTGCGGCCGGGCGCAAGGGGACGGCCCATGAGCCGGAACAGGGGAGAACAAGATGGAATTTGAAGGTTCAAGCTTACAGCCCAAAGAGCGGGCAGCGTTTACGCTCCGGGCTCTTTACGAAAAGGCCGGCTGCCGCAAATACCGGATGAGCCGGTTTGAGGAATACAGCCTGTATCAGGAAAACCGAAGCTTTTTGTCCTCGGAGCAGATCATCACCTTTACCGATCTGGATGGGCGGCTGCTGGCCCTCAAGCCGGACGTCACGCTCTCCATTGCCAAGACGGCGCAGCCCGCCCGGGACGAGACCCTGCGGTACTACTACCACGAGAATGTCTACCGTCCCTCGGCAGAAAGCCACACCTTCAAGGAGATCGCACAGATGGGCCTTGAAGTGCTGGGTCGGGTAGGGGAGGACGAGGTGGAGCAGACCGTCCGGCTGGCGGTGCAGTCCCTCGCCGCTCTGGGCACCGGCTGGGTGCTGGAAGTAAGCCACATGGGCTATCTTTTCGGCCTGCTGGATGCTCTTGAGGTATCCGATGAAGCCCGTCCTGCCCTGCTGGAAAAACTTCGGGCCAAAAATGCCCACGAGCTCCGGGCCGCTGCCGCACAAGGCGGGCTGGACGGCTACGCCGCCGATGCACTGGCTCAGCTGCTGATCCTCAGCGGCGATTATTCCGCCGTCCTGCCCCGGGCCGAGGCCCTCTGCCGGAATGACCGGATGAAGAACGCCGCCGCCGAGCTCCGGGCTCTGGCGGGGCCGCTGGCCGCAGCAGGGGGATGCATCCGGCTGGACCTGACCCTTGCAGGCGAGATGGAATATTACAACGGCCTTGTCTTTCAGGGCTATCTCCAAAACCTGCCCCGTCCCCTGCTCAAGGGCGGGCGGTACGACCTGCTGATCCGCAAATTCACCCCCGGAGCCGGAGCCATCGGCTTTGCGGTCTACCTCGACGAGCTGGACCGGCTCAGCGCACCGCTGCCGCCGGTGCAGCAGCAGGACCCCGGCCGGGTGATGCTGAATGTGGCCCTGCCCAAGGGTCGGCTGGGCGATAAAGTCTACGGCCTGCTGGCAAAGATCGGCTACGGCTGCCCCGAGGACTACAATGCCACCCGGAAACTGGTGGTGGAGAATCCCGCCGCAGGCATCCGGTATTTTCTCGTAAAACCCAGCGACGTTGCCATCTATGTGGAGCACGGTGCCGCCGATGTGGGCATTGTAGGAAAAGACATCCTCACCGAAGCTTCTGCCGACGTATACGAGCTGCTGGACACCGGTCTTGGAAAATGCCGGATGTGCGTAGCGGCTCCGGCGGATTACAAAGATGACCCCAGCCGCCCGGTGCGGGTGGCCACCAAGTTCGTCAACATTGCAAAACGCTATTATGCATCCATTGGCCGGGACATTGAGATCATCAAACTGAACGGCTCCATTGAGCTGGCCCCCATCCTCGGCCTGTCGGATGTCATTGTGGATATCGTGGAGACCGGCACCACCCTGCGGGAGAACGGCCTGCGGGTGGTCACCGAGTTTCTGCCCATCTCGGCCCGGTTCATTGCCAACAAGGCCAGCTACCAGTTCAAGCACCGGGAGATGGACGAAATGCTGGCAAAGCTGCAAGGGGAACTGAACAAGGAGGACGCAAAATGATCAAGCTTTATCGACTGGAAGACCTGAAGCCCGAACAAATCTTGAACCGGGACATCCGGGCCGAAAAGAACGTAGAAGACGTGGTGGACGGCATCATCGCCGAGGTGCGGGCCCGGGGCGACGCCGCCCTGAAAGACTATGCCCTGAAATTCGACGGTGCCGTCATTGACCAGCTGCAGGTGACACAGGAAGAGATCGACGAAGCCTTTGCCAACATGGACCCCTACTTTCTTGAGACCCTGCGGCAGGCAGCGGCCAACATCGAAGCTTTCCACCGCCAGCAGGTACACAAGAACTTTGTGATGAATGACAGGCCCGGCATCCTGCTGGGCCAGAAATACACCCCCATTGAAAAGGCCGGGGTCTACGTTCCCGGCGGCACGGCGGCTTATCCCTCCACCGTCCTGATGGACGTGATCCCCGCCAAAGTGGCTGGCGTCTCTGAGATCGTCATGACCACCCCCGCCGGGAAAGACGGCAAGGTGAACCCGGTGATCCTCGCTGCCGCAGCCACCGCAGGCGTGACCAAAATTTTCAAGACCGGCGGCGCACAGGCCGTGGCCGCTCTGGCTTACGGCACCGAGAGCATCCCGGCTGTGGATAAGATCGTGGGCCCCGGCAACATCTACGTTGCCACCGCAAAGCGGAAAGTCTTTGGCAAGGTGGGCATTGATATGATCGCCGGCCCCAGCGAAATTCTGGTGCTGGCAGACGGCGGCTGCAACCCGGCATGGGTGGCCGCCGACCTGCTGAGTCAGGCCGAACACGACAAGCTGGCCAGCCCGGTGCTGGTGACTGACAGCGAGGAGCTGGCCAAGGCCGTGCAGGCCGAACTGGAAGTGCAGATCCCTCAGCTGCCCCGGGCCGCCATTGCCCGGGCCAGTGTGGACGACAACGGCAAGATCATCGTCTGTGCCGACCTCCACAAGGCCATTGAGACCTGCAACATCATCGCCCCGGAGCATCTGGAAGTCTGCGTAGAGGACCCCTTCGGCGTGCTGAACGAGATCAAGAACGCCGGCAGCATCTTCCTTGGCCGGAACGTCCCCGAAGCCCTGGGCGACTACTTTGCCGGCCCCAACCACACCCTGCCCACCAGCGGCACCGCCCGCTTTTCCAGCCCGCTGGGTGTGGATGATTTCGTGAAAAAGTCCAGCTTTATCTACTACACCCGGGATGCTCTGAAGACCGCTGCGCCCCGCATCGCCGACTTTGCGGAGCGGGAGGGCCTCCACGCCCACGCCCGCAGCGTGACCATCCGGTATGAGTAACGTGCAGCCAAACTGCAAAAACGGAGGATATCGACCATGAGCCGTTTTCTTTCTTCCCGTCTGGAAACTGTCACCCCCTACACCCCCGGCGAACAGCCGCAGGACCAGAAATACATCAAGCTGAACACCAACGAGAGCCCCTATCCGCCCTCCCCGGCGGTGCTGGATGCCGTGAGCCGGGCCGAGGTGGAAAAACTCCGGCTCTACTCTGACCCCGCCTGCGCCGACCTGCTGAACACGGCAGCAAAGCACTTCGGGCTCAAAGCCACCCAGATCATGCCCGGCAACGGCAGCGATGAGAACCTCTTCTTTGCCATCCGGGCCTTCTGCGATGAAACCCACCCGCTGGCCTATGCGGATATCACCTACGGCTGCTACGGTGTCTGGTGCGGGCTGCTCCATGTCCCCAGCGACATCATCCCCTTGAACGAGGACTTCGCCCTTGACCCCGCCGATTACTACGGCCGGAATGAGACCATCGTCATCGCCAACCCCAACGCTCCCACCGGTCTGGCCCTGCCGCCTGCCGCCATCGAGGGTATCCTCAAGGCGAACCCCAACAACGTGGTCATTGTGGACGAAGCCTATGTGGACTTTGGCGGCGAGAGCTGCGTGCCCCTCATCGACCGGTACGAGAACCTTCTGGTGGTGCAGACCTTCTCCAAATCCCGCCAGCTGGCAGGCGCACGGCTGGGCCTTGCCATGGGCAGCGAAGCCCTTATCGCCGATTTGAACCGGGTCAAGTTCAGCCTGAATCCCTACAACATCAACCGCCTGACCCTGAAAGCCGGGCAGGCGGCTCTGGAAGATACCGCCTACTTTGACCGCACCCGCCGGGCCATCCTTTCGACCCGGGAATGGACCAAAAAGGAGCTGGAGGCCCGGGGCTTTGCCTGCACCGACAGCCGCTCCAACTTCCTGTTTGCCGCAAAGCCCGGCGTGGACGGCGGCACGCTCTACCGGAAACTGAAAGCCCTCGGCGTGCTGGTCCGGCACTTTGATGCCCCCCGCATTGCCGACCGGCTGCGGATCACCATCGGCACACCGGAAGAGATGCAGGCGTTTCTGCGTGCATTAGACAAGGCTTTGGAGGGATGACCATGCGGGAAGTAACCATCACACGGAACACCAACGAAACACAAATTGAACTGAACCTGAATCTGGACGGCACCGGCCGGTATCAGGTGGACACCGGCTGCGGATTTCTGAATCATATGCTGGAGCTGTTCGCCCGGCACGGACGATTTGATCTGGTGCTCACCTGCCACGGCGATGTGGAGGTGGACTACCACCACACCGCTGAGGACATCGGCATTGCGCTGGGGCAGGCGTTCAACG
The DNA here is from genome assembly GCA_937917475.1 of uncultured Faecalibacterium sp. Taxonomy (GTDB): domain Bacteria; phylum Bacillota; class Clostridia; order Oscillospirales; family Ruminococcaceae; genus Faecalibacterium. The sequence goes on along the minus strand of CALDNF010000223.1, from coordinate 5,785 downwards.
CCGTACTGAAAGAAAAGCGGGGCATCCGCCGCTACGGCAGCTTCTATCTGCCCATGGATGAAGCTCTCATCCTCTGCGCCGTGGACCTTTCGGGCCGATGCACCCTGAATTGGGATGTCCACTGCAAGACCGAAAAGGTGGGCGATTTTGACGTGGAGTGCGTGCAGGAGTTCTGGCTGGGCTTTGTGCGCAATGCACAGGCCACCCTGCACTTCGTTCAGTTTGCCGGAGAGAACACCCATCACATCCTCGAAGCCTGCTTCAAGGGAGCCGCCCGGGCTCTGGCGGCAGCGGTGGAGATCGACCCCGACCACCCCGATGAGATTCCTTCCACGAAAGGACTGCTGGTATGATCGCAATTCTGGATTACGGCGTAGGCAACCTGTTCAGCCTGCGTTCCAGTCTGGCCCATCTGGGGCTGGACGCTGTTGTTACGGCGGACCCCGAGCACATCCGCTCCGCCGACCGGCTCATCCTGCCGGGAGTGGGAGCTTTTGGCGATGCCATGGAAAAGCTTACCGCTGCCGGGCTGGTCCCGGTCATCAAGGAGCAGGCTGAAAAAAAGCCCCTGCTGGGCATCTGCCTTGGGATGCAGCTGCTGTTTGAAAAAAGCTATGAATACGGCGAACATGAGGGGCTGGGCTTTATCAAAGGGCAGGTCTGCCCGCTGGAACCTGACCTTGCTGACCCTGCCCTCAAGGTGCCGGAGATCGGCTGGAATGCCCTTCATCTTCTCCGGGATGACCCGCTGTTTCAATACATCCACGAGGGCGAATACGTCTATTACGTTCACAGCTACTACGGCAAGAACTGCGCTGAAAGCACACTGGCCGTCAGCGATTATTCCATCCCGGTCACCGGGGTGGTCCGGGCCGGAATGGTGTACGGCACTCAATTCCACCCGGAAAAGAGCGGTGAGACCGGGCTGAAGCTTCTCAAGGCGTTTGCAGAATTGTAAAGGAGAGCGCACCATGGAATTATTTCCTGCCATTGACCTGCGGAACGGCAAAGTCGTCCGGCTGACGCAGGGCGATTACGACAAGATGACCGTCTACGGCGAGGACCCCTGCGCTCAGGCCCGGGCGTTCCGGGAGGCCGGGGCCCGGAATCTCCACGTCGTGGATCTGGACGGTGCCAAGGACGGCACCCTTTCCAATTACGATACCATTGCGGCCCTTGCCAGACAGGGCGGGCTGTTCCTTGAGGTAGGCGGCGGCATCCGCACCGAGGAGCGGATCGAAAAATACCTTTCCCTCGGGGTAGGCCGCTGCATTTTGGGCAGCGTGGCCGTGACCGATTTCGATTTCACCGCCCGGATGCTGCAAAAATACGGCAGCAGGATCGCCGTGGGCGTAGACGCCAAGGACGGTTTTGTTGCCATCCATGGCTGGAAGGACGTCAGCAGCGAAAAGGGCGTGGACTTCTGCAAACGGCTGGCAGATGCGGGCTGCAAGGCCATCATCTACACCGACATTGCCCGGGACGGGGCCATGCAGGGCACCAACCTTCCGCTCTATCGGCAGCTCACAGCTGAGGTGCCCGGCATCGCCTTTACGGCCAGCGGCGGTATCTCTTCCGCCGCAGAGCTCCTTGCGCTGGAACAGATGGGTGTTGCAGCGGCTATTCTGGGCAAGAGCCTTTACACCGGTGCACTGGACCTTGCCCAATGCGTCCGGCTGGTGCAGCACTGAGAAAGGGGAGATCCACATGATAACCAAACGAATCATCCCCTGCCTTGACGTCCGGAATGGCCGGGTGGTCAAGGGCACCAACTTTGAGGGCATCCGGGACGTGGCCGACCCGGTGGAAATGGCCCGGATGTACAATGCCGCCGGGGCCGATGAGCTGGTGTTCTACGACATCACTGCCAGCTTTGAGGGCCGGGCCCTCTTTACCGACATCCTCACCCGGGTGGCCAGCGAGATTTTCATCCCGCTGACCGTGGGCGGCGGCATCAACACGCTGGACGATTTTGACCGGGTGCTCAAGTGCGGAGCCGATAAGGTCAGCGTCAACTCGGGAGCTCTGCGGGACCCCGGGCTCATCCCGGCAGCGGCCCAGAAATACGGCAATCAGTGCGTCGTCCTTTCCGCCGACGTCAAGCGGGTAGACGGGCAGTTCCGGGTGTTCGCCAAGGGAGGCCGGGAGGACACCGGCCGGGATGCGCTGGACTGGATCGGCTGGGCCGTGGAACACGGTGCCGGGGAAGTCTGCCTGAACAGCATCGACACCGACGGCGTGCGCACCGGTTTTGACCTTGAGATGCTGGATGCCGTGGCACAGCGGGTCAATGTGCCCATCATTGCCAGCGGCGGGGCCGGTAAAAAAGAGGATTTTCTGGAGCTGTTCGGCCACAAAGGCATCGACGCCGGGCTTGCGGCAGGCATCTTCCACCAGAAGCTGCTGACCATCCGGGAGCTAAAAGAATATTTAAATCAAAATGGAGTGGAAATGCGGCTGTGAACCTCTTGCGTTTCGGCGGCATTTAGGATAAACTGTAAGCATCCCCTTTGTGGGGGAGGAGATTTTTATGGAACTGAAATTTGACGAAAAGGGCCTCATCCCTGCCATCGTGCAGGATCACTACACCAAAGAGGTACTGACCCTTGCCTACATGAACGCCGAAACGCTGGCTCTGACCATTGCCGAAGGACGCACCGTCTTTTGGAGCCGGAGCCGTCAGGAGATCTGGCGCAAGGGCGAGACCAGCGGCAATGTCCAGAAGGTGGTATCCATCACTGCCGACTGCGACAAGGACGCTCTGGTGGTGGAAGTGGTCAAGAGCGGCCCGGCCTGCCACACCGGTGCCGAGAGCTGCTTCTTCAACGAAGTGTACCTCTCGCCGGAGCTCAAGCAGTTCAGCTGGCAGGGCCTGTATGACCTCATCAAGGGCCGCAAGACCAGCCCCAAAGAGGGCAGCTACACCACCTACCTGTTTGAGAAGGGCAAAGAAAAGATCCTGAAAAAGGTGGGCGAGGAGTGCACCGAGGTCATCATTGCAGGCGAAAAAGAGGACAAGGAAGAGACCATTTACGAGATCAGCGATCTGGCCTATCATGTGCTGGTGCTGATGGTCCAGGCCGGCATCACGGTGGAGGACATCACCCGTGAGCTCGAAAAACGTCATGTCATCGACCACAAGGTCAAACAGGAAAGGATGCAGTGAGTTTAACTATGGCAGATTACAGAAAGTCCAGCGTTCATTGCCACTCGACAATGTGTGACGGCAGAAACACCTTGCAGGATATGGCCTCCGCAGCCTGTGCGCTGGGCCTGACCACGCTGGGCTTTACCGGCCATAGCTACACCCAGCGGGATCGTGAATACTGCATGAGCCCCAGCCGCACCGCCCAGTACAAGGCCACCATTGCCAAGCTCAAGACCGAGTACAAGGGCAAGGTGGATATCCTCTGCGGCATCGAGTGGGACCTGCTGAGCGAGGACAAGCCCGAAAGCTACGATTACTGGATCGGCAGCGCACACCACCTTTACGGCAAGAACACCGGCAAGTATTATGAGATCGACTTCCGCCCGCAGGATCTGTGGGACTGCATCAACGACGATTTTGACGCCGACCCGCTGGCCGCTGTGGAAGCTTACTTTGCTGAGGTGGAAAAGGTCGCCGCCAAAAAGCCCGACATTCTGGCCCACATCGACCTCATCAAGAAGCTGAACGCCAAGGGCGAGTTCTTTGATGAGGAGTCTCCCCGGTACAAGGCCGCAGCCCTCAAGGCACTGCAGGCCGCCAAGGAGAACGACTGCCGCCTTGAGGTGAACACCGGCGGTGTCTACCGGGGCTATCGCACCGATTTCTATCCCGGCGCATGGCTGCTGGGCGAGTGGCAGAAGATGGGCGGCCGGGTCATCATCACATCCGATGCCCACGACACCGCCAGCCTGACCTACGGTTTCGACGAGGCTGCTGCCGCCATCAAGGCCGCAGGCTTCCCCACGGTGGATGTGCTCACCGTCAACGGCTTCGAGACACAGGAACTGTAATCTTTTTTGAAACTTTTTTCATCATTCAAAGGGCGGCTCTCCGCAGTGGCGGTGGGCCGCCCTTTGGCCGTCATCAAAACCCGGAGGAACTCTATGACCCAGACCCGACCCGCAAAAAAATCTTTCTTCAACCAGAATGTGGACCTGCTCAACGGCCCCATTTTTCGCAGCCTTGTGGTGTTCATGCTGCCCATCTTCGTTTCCAACCTGTTCCAGCAGCTGTACAACACCGTGGACACCATGATCGTAGGCAACGTGCTGGGCGACACTGCCCTTGCCGCCATTGGAGCCTGCGGCTCCATTTACGAGCTTCTGGTGGGCTTTGGTCTGGGCATCGGCAACGGCCTTGCCATCGTGGCCGCCCGCTCCTTTGGCGCACAGGACGAGGAGCTGCTCAAAAAGACGGCGGCAGGCTCCCTTGTCATTGGGCTCATTTCCTCCCTTGTCATCACGCTGGCAGGCATTTTGGGTCTGCATCCGCTGCTGGTGCTGCTGGATACTCCCGCAGAGATTCTGGACGAGGCTTACCGCTACATTCTCATCATCGATCTTGGCGTCATCGTCATGTTTGCCTATAACCTCTGCGCCGGATTGCTGCGGGCCATCGGCAACAGCGTGATGCCGCTGGTGTTCCTGATCCTCTCGTCCCTGCTCAACGTTGCGCTGGACCTCGTCCTCATCGCCGGAGTCGGGATGGGCGTGGCCGGTGCCGCCGTGGCAACCGTGATTGCGCAGGGCGTTTCGGTGGTGCTCTGCATCCTTTACGTTTTCAAAAAGACCCGCATCCTCCTGCCGGAAAAGCAGCATTTCCATGTGGGCAGCCACCTGTATTGGGAGCTGTTCAGCCAGAGCATCTCCATGGGCCTGATGAGCAGCATCGTCTCGGCGGGCTCGGTCATCCTGCAATACGGCATCAACGGCCTTGGCACATTGGTCATTGCGGGCCATACCGCCGCCCGGAAGCTGTTCAGCGTCACCGATATGCCCCTGCTGGCCATGGCCTCGGCGGGCTCCACCTTTGTTTCCCAGAACCGGGGTGCCAACAAACCCGACCGGGTGCGGAAGGGGATGCGGGACATCTATCTTTACTCCGTGGTCTGTGCTGTGTTCGCTGTCCTGTTGATGCAGGTGGGTGCCGAGTGGATGGTGCGGCTCATCTCGGGCTCCTCGGAGCCGGTGGTGCTGGAAAACGGCGCACGGTATCTGCTCTGGAACGCCCCCTTCTACGCTGTTCTGGGCGTCCTCATCTCCACCCGCTACGCCCTGCAGAGCCTTGGGCAGAAGGTGCTGCCCCTCTTTTCCAGCGTGATCGAATTTGTGGGCAAGGTGATCTTTGTTCTGGTGTTCATTCCCCGGTTTGCCTATAACGCCGTCATCCTCTGCGAGCCCATCATCTGGTGCTTCATGGCGGCGTATCTGGTTACCGTTTACCTCCACGACCCCTTTGTGTTCCCGAAGAAAAAATAACTTTGAAAAAGCAGAACGCTCCCCACGGCTTGCGGAACCGTGAGGGGCGTTCTGTTGCTTGGGGTATGTTAAAAAGAAAGAGAGGATGGCTTAATATCAGGCTTTCCTGAGACTCCCTCAGTCACGGCATTGCTGTGCCAGCTCCCTCAAAGAGGGAGCCTTTTGTTGTGCCGGGAAGCTTTTTCTCTTTGCCAATGGCTCCCTCCGTGAGGGAGCTGTCGAACAAAGTGAGACTGAAGGAGCAATAGGAAAAATCACTTATTTGCCTTCTGCCATGCCTTCTCGGCCTTGAAAGCCTTATAGACTTCCAGCGGGCCTA
>CALDNF010000222.1 GCA_937917475.1 uncultured Faecalibacterium sp. | reverse complement strand
AGGGCGGGCTTGTTGATGGCACCCATGATGCAGCTGCCCACGCCCTTGTCCCAAGCGGCAAGGGTCATGTTGGCCAGCGCAATACCGGTGTCGGTGGCAAGGTCGCCGGGAATGGAAGTATCCTGCAACACAGCGGCGTACATGGTGGGCAGTTCGTCGGCCTTGGGCGTGCCCTGCTCCGGGGGAAGATAGGCGGCCCACTTGACCAGCGGCTGGATTTTTGCCACCATCTCGGGGCTCTGGACGATTACCAGCCGGACAGCCTGCCGGTTGGCTCCGCAGGAGGACAGCCGCACAGCTTCCACGATATCCTGCGCCACATCCTGCGGCACTGGTTTCTGCTCAAACCGCCGGTAGGTGCGCCGGGTCATCAGTTTTTCCATAACAGTAGACATAAATGATACCTCCTTTTGTAATTGACCGGAATTGCAGGGCCATCGATTGTACGAGATACGCTCCGAGCGGCCCGGCCTGCGAGGGTTGATTAAATCAAGTATAACATTTGTGATATTTTTTGGCAAGGCGATGCGGGCGTTGACAGAAAATCCCGGCAAATGGTATAATCTTGTCAGGAAACAAGCGCAGCAGCGTGCTTTAGACCGTATTTAACTGCGCCGGCTCCTCCTCTGCGAGGAGAGAAAGGAACCCACGATGAAACGTACTGTGATGAAAACTCTTGCCCTGCTCAGCCTGTCGGCCTGCATCCTTGCGGGCGGGGCAGTCTCCGCCTTTGCCGCTGAGGGCGAAACCGAGCCCTGCAAGCATCAATGGAAGGCGGTGGTGGAGACCAGAAACGAGTGCGTTGAGACCAGCTTTCTGCATCGGCTGGCAGACGGCTCCACCGAGACGCTGAAACTCTGCCCGGTGGACGGAGAGCAGGACGGCAAGGCCCGCCTGACCAGAGTCAAGGATGTGTTCTCGAATTTCTACGGCGTTACGGTTTATAAGGGAACCCTGACCAATGGGATGGAAGCCATGACCGTGGCGTTCTATTACCCTGAGATGACCGAAAAGCGGGTCTGCGAGCTCTGCGGCCTGACCGAGACCCTCAGCCACTCCGACAGCCGGATCATGGCTTCTCAGGTGGATGCTTCCATCGAGATGCCCAAGGAGGTTGTGGAAGGGTATGACCTGATGCTGGTGGAGCCCGACGGCTCCGAGCAGAAGATCGAAGTGTCCATCGGCGAGAAGAAAGCCTTCTTTAAGCTGAATGTGGCCTCCGGTGCCCGGCTCATCCATCTGGTGCCCAAGACCAACGCCTGACCTTAAAATGCAGCAGAAGCCGCCCCGGACGGGACGGCTTCTTTCTGTGATTCGTTATTTTTTTGAGAATCTTGGCAGGGGCAGGCCCAGCACAAGGGCGATGCCGATGGCCAGCGCAACGGCAATCTTAAAAGTGGAGATGCCGTTGGAGAGGGCAAGAGCGTTGTCGCCCTGAATGAAATAATAGGCGGTGTAGTAGATGCCGGCACCGGGCACCAGCGGGAAGATGCCGCTGAGCAGGAAGACGGTCACCGGGCACTTGAGAAAGATGGCACAGAGCCGGGCCAGCAAGGTCAGCGGGATGACGGCCAGCAGGCTGGCGGCAAAGGCTTCCCAGCCGCAGAGAACAAGGAACTCATACACCAGCCAGCCCACGGCACCCACCAGAGCGCAGCAGGGCAGGGTCCGTTTGGGGCAGGCAAAGAGGATGGCAAAGCTCAAAGTGCCTGCGCCGGCCAGCAAGAACTGAGCGGCAAGCTGGCCGACCTGAGCGTTGGTCAGGGAGATGACAGAAAGTCCGATCATACGGCGATCACCCCCGTCAAGGCAGTGTAAAGGCTCAGCACAAGGCCGGTGCCGATGGCGATGCTGGCGGCGACCAGCAAGGCATCGATCATCCGGATGGTGCCGGAGAGGTAGTCTTTTTGAACGAAATCCCGGATGCCCATGGTAAAAGCGATGCCGGGGGTCAGGATCATCAAGGTTCCGATGATGGCATGGCTGGCTTCGACCCCCAGCAGATGACACCCCACAAGGCAGCACAGGGTGATGAGGGCGGCGGTGGAGATGGTCTTGAAGCCGCCGGGCACGCTGTGCCGTTCGCAGATCAGCAGATAGCCGTTGGCGATGAAGCCCGCTGCCGCTGCGGCCAGACCGGAGCGGAGCGTCCCGCCGAAAATCATTGCAAAGCAGAAGGCACCACTCAGCCCGGCCAGCAGCTGCACATGATCCCGGGGAAAGGGGATGCGCTGGGCCTCTGCCAGACGGCTTTCTGCTTCGGCCAGCGTCATACCCCCGGCGGCGATCTGCCGGGACAGCTCGTTCACAGCCGCTACCCGGCCCAGATGGGTCACCCGCACCGGGACGTTCCGAACTTCGCTGATCTCCGCTGTGCCTGCGGAGGCAAAGATGCCGTTGGTCAACACATAGACGTGGAACTCCCGCAGATGAAAGCTGCGGGCCATGATCTCCATGGTCTGCTGCACCCGGAACACCTCGGCTCCGTTCTGGAGCAGGGTCTCGCCGGCGGCCATGATAAAATCCATGATCCGCCGCCGCTGCTCATCGTCGGGGTATAATTCCCTGCTGTTCATCGGGTGTCCTCCTTATGTGCACACAAAACTTCATTCTATAATGTAGCACAAAGCACTCCGGCGCACAAGTGCCGTTTTGGGTCAGCCGCATCCTCAGAGCAGCTCGGCAAGGATGCTGTTCTGGACGATGAGCCCTGCCGGGGTGAGCGACAGTGTTTTGCCGTCGAACCGGGCGTAGCCGCTTTTCACACAGTTTTGCACAAAGGCCAGCTGCTTGGTGGAAAACTCCATCCCATACCGCCGCTTGTACTCGGCGAGGTCCAGCCCCTTGGTGAGCCGGAGCTGTAAGATGAGATAGTCCTCCGCTCCGCAGCCGCCGTCCATCACCGGGGCGGCTTCGTCCCGGAGGAAGGCATCGGTGTCGGCGGGGTAGTAGAACCGCTTGCCCCCCATGCAGGAGTGAGCGGCAGGGCCGAGACCCAGATAATCGCCGCAATCCCAGTAGATGAGGTTGTGTTTTCCCTCATAGCCGGGCTTGGCAAAATTGGAGATCTCATACTGATGGTAGCCGTGGTGTTCCAGCTGCTCCACGGCGTAGAGGTAAAAGTCCGCCGCTTCGTCGGCGGTGGGCAGGCCCTCGGGCGGGGTGCGGCCAAAGGCGGAGTCCGGTTCGATCTTTAAAAGGTAGGCAGAAATGTGGGTGGCTCCGCCCTCCTCGATGAGTTCCAGTGTCTCGTCGAACTCAGCCTGCGTATAGTGGGGCAGGGCCAGCATGATGTCTCCGCTGATGTTTTCAAATCCGGCCCGGCGGGCAGCGGCGAAGGCAGCCCGGGCCTGCTTTGCGGTGTGGGAACGACCCAGCGTCCGCAGCTGGGTGTCCCGGGCCGACTGCACCCCGAAAGAGATCCGGTTCACCCCGGCCCTGCGGAAGGCTGCCAGCTTTGCCTCGTCCACAGTCTCGGGGTTGGCTTCCAGTGTGATCTCGGCCCCGGGGCGGGGCCGGGCCGCAGCGATGAGCCGGGAAACATCCTCGGGGTCCAGCAGGCTGGGAGTGCCGCCGCCGAAGTAAAGGGTGCCGGGCGCAAGGGGAGCGTCCGGCGCAAACCGGGCCAGCTCCCGCAGCAGAGCGTCGGTGTACCCGGCGGGCACGCCCCGCTGCCCGGGGGCCGAGTAAAAGTCACAGTACCGGCATTTGGAAAAACAGTATGGAATATGCAGATAAAGTCCGAGGGACATCAAATATCACAGCCTTTTTCATGAAACGTTCATTTCTATGCAGTATACTATATTTCGTA
>CALDNF010000221.1 GCA_937917475.1 uncultured Faecalibacterium sp. | reverse complement strand
CATCCGCAAGGGCACCAAGGCACCGCAGGCTGCGGGCAAGATCCACAGCGACTTTGAGCGGGGCTTCATCCGGGCCAGCGTCATCAGCTATAGCGACCTCGAAGCCAACAACTTCGACTATGCCGCCGTCAAGGCCAAGGGCCTGCAGAAGACTGAGGGCAAAGAGTATGTGGTGCAGGACGGCGACGTGATCGAGTTCCTGTTCAATGTATAACCCTCTCAGTCTCGCTTTGCTCGCCAGCTCTCCCAGCGGGCGAGCCCTTGGCAGGCCGGGCAGGTTTGCTTGAAAACCATGAACTGCCGGGCCCTGTTGTTTCCGGCAGAGCTCAATACAATCAGGTTGAAAGGATTTTGGAAATGATTATCGGAATTATGGGTGCAATGCCCGATGAAGTCGATCAGCTCTGCGCAAAGCTCGAGAGCGTGGAAGTTGAGCCCTACGGCGGCGTAGAATACCACAAAGGCACGCTGGCAGGCAAGCAGGTGGTGGTCTGCTGCGCCGGCATGGGCAAGGCAAACGCCGCCGCCACCACGCAGGTTCTCATCACCAAGTTCCATGCAGAAAAGATCATCTTCTCCGGCATCGCCGGCAACATGACCTCCAAGATCGGCATCGGGGATGTGGTGATCGGCAAAACGGTGCTCTACCACGATGCGCAGCTGGACATGATCTGCCAGAACCCGCCCTATCTCAAGGAGTACACCGGCGACCCGGCCCTGATCGCCGCCGCCGAGGCTGCCTGCGCTGCCGCCGGAGTCAAATCTCTGACCGGCAAGATCGCCACCGGTGACCTGTTTGTAGGCGACAGCGAAACCAAGGCTGCCATTGAGAAGAAATGCGCCCCCGACTGTGTGGAGATGGAAGGCGCAGCCGTAAGTCAGATCGCCGCAAAGAACGGCGTGCCCTGCGTCATCCTCCGTGCCATGAGCGACAACGCCGACGAGGACGGTCACGAGGTGCTGGTGGTCAAGAAGTTCAGCATCGCCGAGTATGTAGCTACCGCCACAAAGATCGTGGCGGCAATGGTGGAGAGCTTATAAGAAAGCTTCCAGCCGAAGTCGGCTGTCCTCTTCAAAATCCTGAAGTTTCTGCATCAGGCGTTTTGCGCCGGGCGTTGCGTCGGGATAATCCTTCTGGGACTTCACGCAGTCCATCACCCCTTGACTGCTCCCTTCCGAGAGCATCTGGGCAAGATTGCGGGTGGATTTATCGGTGAGTGTTTTCATGGCAACTCCCATTTTTGTGTTGAGCTTTGCCATGGTGCTCTGGCCCTGCGCCTGCCCGCCGCAGGCAGCAATGGCCGTATGCGCCTCCTGATTGAACTCCCGGTAAAGGTTCTGCTGCCGCAGCAGCTCCGCCCGGAACCGGGGTTCTTCGGTCATCGGGATGATCTGCTCCAGCGTGTTTTTGCCCATTTCAGTGTTCTGCACTACCGCTTCCAGCAGGTTCAGATTATCGTTTTTCTGGTTTTCCATAACAAAAAATCCCCCTTTTGGCGTTAGTTTGTCCAAAAGAGGGATTTTTTATACGTTTTATGGAGCTCAGTCTGCCTGCCAGACCCGGTCGCCGCCTGCGGCCATTGCCTCATGCAGGCGTTTTTCGGCCAGCTGATACAGCGCATCCCAGTTGCGGCAGCGCACTTCCTTTGTGGATGCCACTGCGATGGACTGCGTAAAGGCCACCCGGCGCATCAGCCCCACCGAAGCAATGCACTCCCGGGGCATTTCGGCGTAAATTTTTTTCATTTCAGCCGTCAGCTCGTCGGCCGTCTTATCGGCGCAGCAGATCAAGAACAGGGTATCGCTCATCCGGCAGACCACACGTTCCGCCGGGCGGTCGAAGTGCTTTTTCCACTGATTTGCCACAAAGCAGATCAGCTGATCCATCACGGCTTCGCCCTGTTCTGCCTTCATCCGGTCCGCATCGTCCATCTCCACCAGTGCGATGGAGGCGCAGCGGTGGGCATCAGCCCACTCGTCCAGCCTGACGCAGAGCTCCGTGTCGGCATAGCGGCGGTTGAACACGCCGGACAAAAAGTCGTGATTCATGTCCTCCCGGCACATCTCCCGCTCCCGGGCGGTCATCCGGTCTTCGGGCAGGGTGTTGCCCGCCAGCGGTGCGGTCATGGTCAGCTCCCAGAGCTTTCCGTCCGCCTCGATCTGACGGCGCAGCACGCAGTCCACCTGACCGTTCCGAAGAACATAGTCCACCATCACGCCGTCGTCCTGCCAGATGCGCCCGGCTTCTTCATTGACCTGTGTCAGAGTCACCTGCTCAAAGGCAGGCTCGGCTTCCTGCGCAAAACGGCGCAGATCCTGCTCGGTCCATTCTTTTTTCATTTGTTTTTCCCCATCATCACAGCACCGCTCTTCCTTGCCTTGCACGGTGCATAGCATGCGGGCAATCTTTCCCGCCCGCCTTCTATAGCAGATTATACCACTATTGGGGATGGGTTACCAGCAGAATCCACAAAGTTCCTGAAAATTCTTTACATTCTCAGCGGATTGTACAACTCCTGTGGTTTCTCTCATTCTGCACGGCAGTAAACTTCACACTCTGCCAATACCCGCTCTGCCAGAGCCGCCGTGTCAAAACCTGCGGCAGCACGCCAGGTCCAGTTGCCGCCCAGTTTGCCGGGAGTGTTCAGGTGGGCTTCTGCGCCCAGACCCAGCCAGTCATACATGGGGATGATGGCCCGGTCTGCCACCGAACCCAGAGCCGCCCGGATGAGAGCTATGCGGGCAGCATCCGGTTTGACTGCCGCCACCTCTTTTGCGGTGGGCTTGCAGGGGGTCAGGTGAAGATAGGCCGCAGCGGTGGTTTTTTCCTTCTCGGAAGCCCCATGGAGCCACCAGTCGGTCAGGGTGGTGTTATCGTGGGTACCTGGGTAGACCACGCTGTTCTTGACATGGTTATGAGGCAGATACTCATTGTCGCCGCCGCTGAAGGCAAACTGCAACACCTTCATGCCCGGGAAGGTACTGTCAGCCAAAAGCTCCCGGACACTGGGGAAGAGCTCGCCCAGATCCTCGGCGATGATGGGCAGCTTGCCCAGAGCGGTCTCCAAGGCATTGAACAGGTCCATCCGGGGGCCGGTCTCCCACTTGCCGGTGCGGGCGGTGGAACTGCCCGCCGGGATGGCCCAATAAGTGTCAAAGCCCCGGAAATGATCGATGCGGATCAGGTCATAGATACCCAGCGCATGACGCACCCGCTTGATCCACCAGGCGTAGCCGGTCTGCTTGTGGTAAGGCCAGTTATACAGGGGGTTGCCCCAGAGCTGGCCGTCGGCGGAGAAGTAATCCGGCGGGCAGCCTGCCACCCGGGCAAAGCGGCCCTCGCTGTCCAATTCAAAGAGCTGGCCGCCCACCCATGCATCCACCGAGTCGGCAGAGACGTAAATGGGCAGGTCACCGAGGATCTTCACACCCTTTTCGTTGGCGTAAGCCTTGATCTTCTGCCACTGTGTCCCGAACTCATACTGCAAAAATTTCCAGAATCCGATCTCCTCTTCCTGCTGTGCCCGGAACTCGTTCAGAGCGTTCTCGTCCCGCAGCCGGTACTCCCGGGGCCACTCGGTCCAGCTCTTCATCCCGTTGACGGTCTTGAGGGCCATGTAGAGGGCGTAATCGTCCAGCCAGTCCTCATTGGCAAGGGTAAAAGCATAATAGTCATCCGGGTAATAGTGGGCGCACCCGTACTTGTTGGCACATTTTTCCCGCCATGCGGCGTAAGCCAGCCGCAGGACTTGATAGCGGCTGGTGTAAAGGGTGCCATAGTCCACCTCGGTGGCCTTATTTCCCCATTTTTCTGCCTTGAGCTGCGCAGCGGTCAGCAGGCCGTCGGCCTTCAGGGCGTCCAGATCGATGAAGTAGGGGTTGCCCGCAAAGGCAGAGCAGCTCTGATAGGGGCTGTCGCCGTAGCCGGTCGGGCTCAGGGGAAGCAGCTGCCAGATCTTCTGGCCCGCCGCCGCAAGAAAATCCACGAATTTTACCGCCTCGGCACCAAAGCAGCCGATCCCATAGGGGCCGGGCAGACTGGACACCGGCATCAGAATTCCACTTTCACGCATAATGTTCCCTTCCTCGTTTGTAGTAAACAGCTTTTTCCAGCAGTTAGTGTAATTCTTATCATAACATAACCGCAGACTATTTTCCACAGGCAAAAAACGTGGT
>CALDNF010000220.1 GCA_937917475.1 uncultured Faecalibacterium sp. | reverse complement strand
TTTATGTCTTTTTCTTGTACTTTTGGCTCTTTTTTACTTTTCAGATACACCCTAGTTCCACTCCTGTTTGGCGGGCAATTTCTTCCCGCATGGAACCAAAGCCTTCCAGCAGCCGGTCCAGATCGAACCAGCAGGGCGACGTCTCCCCTTCCCAGAGGGCCAACAGCCCCATGGTCTCCCGGATGGTGCGTTCCAGCCGGGCAGACTCGATCTCAATGTCCTCCAACGCTTCGGTGGTTCGCCGGTCAGCTTTCCCGGCCAGATGCATCTGAAGATACTCCCGGTTCTGGTCGATCAGCCCAAGGGAGCGGTAGCAGATATCTTCCGCCTGTCTGCGGGGAACTTCCGGACCGTTTTGTTCGTCCTGCCTGCGCTCCATCATGCTGCCTGACCTCCCTTATTTATTTTTATAATGTACCGATATCCTCAGCTCAGTCTGGAATCCAGTTTTTCACTTCGTTCCAGTGCCCCCTTGAGGGCATAAATGAGCTTGCCGGTGGAGACCCGCACTCCGGAAAGATTTGCATCCCGCTTGAACGCCAGCCACCCCACAGAACGCCGGACTTCCAGACACTCAATGAGCCGCCGCAGGCCGCTGTCAATGGCGGCAATGGTGGTCTCGTGCCGCTCCGCCACCGGCTGCAGGATCTCTTTCCGGATGGCAAGCTTTGCCTCCGACCCGCAGGCCACACAGACCGCCTGCGTCAGGTAGGTGCAGTTGACATCCGGCTGGGCAACGCCCCACCGGTCGTAGCACTCCCCGCAGAACTGCACGATCCGTTCCTCCGGGTCATTCGGCAGCTCCTGCAGCCGGCGCAGCAGATCCCGCAGGCTGGTCTGGCGGATGAGGTAGCAGGCATTGCCCGGGCCAAGACTTGCCCCGGCTCCGGCCCTGTGCCTGCCGTCATCCGGCAGCAGAAGAAAAGGCTTTGCATGGAGACGGCTGATCTGCTCCACAAAGGCCAGCTCATCCATATCCGCCAGCGTTCCGCCCAGAACCACCACATCGATCTGCTCGCCCTGCCGGAGAAGCGTCAGCAGTTCCTCTCCGCTCTGGCAGCACCGGCAGACCAGCCCTGCGCTCTGCTCTTCCAGATAACGGCTCCACACCCGGAGCTGCCGCTCATCGTAGCTGACCAGTGCTGCCCGCAGCCCTCTTGGTCTCTGCTTTCTGCTCAAACCACACTCTCCTCCCCGCTCCTGCCGCATCATGCATCAAAAACAGCGTGCGGCTTGGATTTTTGTGCTTCTATTGTATAAAGCCATGGGAAAAGATTCAACCAGAAAGATTCGTCGAAATGTGTCGATTTTCGAAAGTTTTCCTGCTGATTCAGCGGCGGTATCCCGGCATCTTTGCGTTAAGCATATCATTCCTCCCGCCAAAAAGCAAGCGTTCCGGCGTGGATTTCCAGCTTTTTCCGTTTATTTTTGCTTTCTTTGCGGCGCACGACGCTTTTCGACGAAAATCTTCTCGTCCAGACGAAATTTTGTGCTCAAAGGCCATGGATTATTCACATTCTCCTGCTATACTACTCTGGATATTTTGTTTTTTCTTCCATCCAGAAAGGCGGACCTATGCTTCAACTGAAAGAGATCCATAAAGAATATAAAACCGGCGACCTGGTCCAGACCGCACTGAACCGGGTCAGCCTGAACCTGCGTGACAATGAATTCGTTGCCATTCTGGGCCCCAGCGGCTCCGGCAAGACCACCCTGCTGAACATCATCGGCGGCTTAGACCGCTACGACAGCGGCGATCTGGTCATCAACGGCATCTCCACCAAAAAATACACCGACCGTGACTGGGACTCCTACCGCAACCACACCATCGGCTTTGTATTCCAGAGCTATAACCTTATCCCCCACCAGACGGTGCTTGCCAACGTAGAACTGGCCCTTACCATCTCGGGCGTTTCGGGTTCCGAGCGGAAACGCCGGGCCACCGAGGCGTTGCAGAAAGTGGGCTTGGGCAACCAGCTCCACAAGCACCCTTCCGAAATGTCGGGCGGTCAGATGCAGCGGGTGGCCATTGCCCGTGCACTGGTCAATAACCCCGACATTCTGCTGGCCGATGAGCCCACCGGCGCACTGGACAGCGAGACCAGTATTCAGGTCATGGAGCTTCTGAAAGAAGTTGCCAAGGACCGGCTGGTGGTCATGGTCACCCACAACCCGGAACTGGCCGAACGTTATGCCACCCGCATCGTCAACCTCAAGGACGGCGTGATCCTCTCGGACACCATGCCTTATGAACCGGAGACCACTCAGCTTGCCCCGCCGGTCCACAAGAACATGGGCCGTTCCTCCATGTCCCTGCTCACCTCTCTGGCGTTGAGCTTCAACAACCTCAAGACCAAAAAGGCCCGCACCCTCCTCACTGCCTTTGCAGGCTCCATCGGCATCATCGGCATCGCCCTCATCATCTCTCTGTCCACCGGCGTCAACGACTACATTGCCGACATGGAGCGTTCCACCCTGAGCGAATACCCGCTGCAGATCCTGAGCAGCGGTATGGATCTGACCTCTCTGCTCACCGATAGCAGCACCGATGCCAGCAGTTCTTCCGCAGCCTCTTCCCCTGACGGCGAGGATATGATCCCGGTACGGAAGCTCATCACCCAGATGGTCTCCGGCCTGACCTCCAACGACCTCAAATCCTTTAAGAGCTGGCTGGAAAGCGACGACTGTACCATTGCCGAGGATACCACTTCCGTTGAATATTCTTATAATGTATCCCCCCAGATCTTCCGGGAAGATGCTGACGGCAGCATCCGGCAGGTGAACCCGGATTCTTCCCTTTCCTCGCTGGGCATCAGTTCTTCCAGTTCCACCAACAGCATGATGTCCTCCATGATGAACACCAGTGTGTTCTACCAGCTGCCCGAAAGCAGCGAGCTGTATAACTCCCAGTACGAGGTCAAGGCCGGACGCTGGCCGGAAGCCTACAACGAATGCGTGGTGGTGCTGGGTGCCGACGGCAGTGTGACCGACTACGCTCTTTACGCCATGGGTCTGCGGGACAACGCTGAGCTGGACAAGATGATCCAGCAATTCGCCCAGAATCAGAACGTTACCATTCCCGATGATTTCAAGACCTATTCCACTTCGGATTTTCTGGGCATGACCTTCAAGCTGGTCAACAGCTCCGATTTCTATGTTTACGACGAAACTTACGGCCTGTGGAAATCCAAGACCGACGACAATGATTATATGAAAGCTCTGGTGGACGACGGCGAGGAGCTGGCTGTGGTGGGCATCGTGCAGCCTGCCCCCAACAGCTCCGCCGCCATGCTGTCTTCCGGCATTGCCTATCCTGCTTCTCTGACCCAGCACGTCATCGAGCAGGCCAAGGACAGCAAGATCGTTCACGAGCAGATGGCAGACCCCTCAGTCAACGTCCTCACCGGCGAAAAGTTTGGTGCTGCCGAATCCATGACCTCCTTTGATCTGGCTTCCCTCTTCACCGTGGACACCGACCAGTTGGAGAAGGCCTTCCAGTTCGACCCCGATGCCCTGAACTTTGACCTGAGCGGAGCGTTCGATTTCACCGGAGACTCCTTCGACCTTTCCACCTTGCTGGACCCGGACAGCTTCTCTCTGAACTTTGATTCGGACGAAATGCCCGACATCGACCTCAGCGGAGCGTTCTCCGGGCTGGACCTCTCCGTTTCTTCCGATGCCCTTGAGAACCTGATGCAAAAAGTCTTTGACGGCTACAAAAACTATATCATCGGCAACGGAATCCTGAATCTGGACAAGATCAGTTTTTCTGCCTACCTCAAGACGGACCAGTTCCAGCAGCTGATGCAGGAGGCCATGGGCGAACTGGTGGACACCTCTGCCATGGAAGCCCAGATCTCGGCCGCCATTCAGCAGTCCATGCAGACCATCATGGAAAGCTACTCCGCTCAGATCACCGAAGCCATCCAGAGTCAGATGACCACCGCTATGGAGCAGATGACTGCCCAGATGAGCAGCAGCATCCAGTCGGCTCTGGAAGAAAACATCAGCAAGCTGAGCAGCCAGATGGAAAACGCCCTCAAGATCGATGCCAACGCCTTCCAGAACGCCATTCAGATCAACATGAGCGAGGACGACCTCACCGAGCTGATGCGTTCTTCCATGCTCTCGGCTTCTGCCACCTACGACAGCAACCTGCAGTCCTTCGGCTATGCTGACCTCGACAGCCCCAGCCAGATCAACATTTATCCCACCGACTTTGAGCACAAGGCCAGTGTCGTTGCCAAGATGGACGCCTACAACGCCAACATGACCGCTCAGGGCGAGGACGAAAAGGTGATCCAGTATACCGACCTTGTGGGCACCCTGATGACCTCGGTGACCCGGATCGTCAACATGATCAGCAATATGCTGGTAGCCTTTGTTTCCATCTCGCTGGTAGTCTCCTCCATCATGATCGGTGTCATCACCTATATCAGCGTTCTGGAACGCCGGAAGGAGATCGGCATCCTGCGTGCTATCGGTGCGTCCAAGCACAACATCTCCGAGGTGTTCAACGCCGAGACCTTCATCATCGGCCTGTGCTCCGGTGTTATGGGCATCGTCCTCAGCGAGATCCTGCTGATCCCGGGCAATATGCTCATCCGCCACATCTCTTCCGACACTACCGTAACTGCCGTACTGCCCATCGGTGCCGCAGTGGTTCTGATCGTTCTGGCCACAGTGCTGACCATCCTTGGCGGCTTCATCCCTTCCAAGAGTGCCGCCAAGTGCGACCCCGTCAAGGCTCTGCGCTCCGAGTAAATGCAGCAGTCCCCTCCGCAAAATATCTTCCCGGCCTTGCCCGTTTTGCAGCGGTGCAGGGCCGGGATTTTTTGTTGCAGCGTTTAAAAAGTTACAAAACGGTACGGTCGTTCCGGAAGTCTTTGACTGGTACCGGAAATTTCCGGGAACTCCGGTGATTTTTGATTTTCAAGCAAATCAACCTGCAC
Source organism: uncultured Faecalibacterium sp. (assembly GCA_937917475.1). Taxonomy (GTDB): domain Bacteria; phylum Bacillota; class Clostridia; order Oscillospirales; family Ruminococcaceae; genus Faecalibacterium. The sequence goes on along the minus strand of CALDNF010000220.1, from coordinate 1,323 downwards.
AAAGGCAGGTTGATTTATTGAGCAGCTTCCACAAAAGTGTTTTTCAGTTCTTGATTTTTTGTACAAAATATGCCATACTATAGTCACTGAAAACGTTCCCGACAACGTTCCCGATAACCCGACAGAAAGTGAGGCGAACCGCCATGCCGAATCTGACCATCAAAGACATTGCACGGATCAGCGGCTGCTCGGTCAGCACCATTTCCCGGGTCATCAATGACCGGCCGGATGTCCGCCCCGAGACCAAGGAGCACGTCCTGCAGGTCATGCGGGAGGCAGGCTTCGTCCCAAATACCAACGCCCGGCAGCTGAAGATTCAACAGTCCCGCAGCTTGGTGTTCGTGGTCAAGGGCACACGGAACATTTTCTTCTCCGATTTTCTGGTTCAGCTCCAGCGGGCCGCCACCCTTTATGGTTACAACGGCATCGTCTCCTATCTGGATGAGAATGCCAATGAGATCGACGCCGCTGAAAAGATCCTGCGGGAGATCAAACCCAAAGGGATGATCTTCTTAGGCGGCAGCGTGGCCAACTTCCAGAAGGGCTTTGCCGATATCAATGTTCCCTCCGTGCTGGCAACGCTGGTTTCCGACGAGCTGGATTTTCCCAATCTTTCCATGGTCGGCGTAGACGACCGGGCTGCGGCAAAAGCCGCTGTGACCCACCTTATCGAGCAGGGCCACCGGAAGATCGCTGTGCTGGGCGGGCCTACCACCAGCTACCCCAGCCGGATGCGGCTGCTGGGTGCAAAGGATGCCATGGCCGATGCCGGGCTTCCCTTTGAGGACAAGCTCTTCGGCCTGTCCAACTATGATTTTGAGTCTGCCTACCACGGCATGAACAGTCTGCTGGCCCGCCGGGCCGAGTTCACCGCTGTGTTTGCCATGAGCGATGTGATCGCCTTCGGTGCCATCCGGGCACTGGTCAGTGCCGGGTTCCGGGTGCCGGAAGAGGTCTCCGTCATCGGCTTTGACGGCATCACGATGTCCCGCTACTCTGTTCCGGTGCTGACTACCATGGTCCAGCCCAGTGAGCAGATTGCCCTGCAAAGCATCGAGCTGCTGGTGCGGCAGATCGAGCACGGCGCACCGGCCCAGACCATCACCCTCCAGCCCGAATTGCAGCTGGGAGAAAGCGTCCGGCCCCTGCCGCTGTAAATTTCATTCGTCTTACTTCCGTCCGCTTTGGACGGTGAGCAGATAAACCCCAAATGAAGAAGGAGAACAGTTATGAAAAAGATGATCTCTCGTCGTAATTTCCTGAAGGCTGCCGGCGTTTCCGCCGCTGCTCTGGGTCTGGCTGCCTGCGGCGGCTCTTCCAGCA
>CALDNF010000219.1 GCA_937917475.1 uncultured Faecalibacterium sp. | reverse complement strand
GCAAGCGCTACCTGCGTGAGCTGGTGGAAATGGGCATCGTGGACGGCTGGGACGATCCCCGGATGCCCACCCTCTGCGGCCTGCGCCGCCGGGGCTACACCCCCACCTCCATCTTCACCTTTGTGCGGGAGGCCGGCATCTCCAAGTCCGACAATCTGATCGATATGCGTCAGCTGGAAGCCTGCATCCGCAGCGAGCTGGACCTGACCGCACAGCGTCGGATCGCCGTGCTGGACCCGGTGAAGCTGATCGTGGACAACTATCCCGCCGACAAGACCGAGTACTTTGACATTGCCAACAACCCCAACCGGGAAGCCAACGACACCACCACCCGCAAGGTGGCCTTTACCCGGGAGCTGTGGATCGAGAGCGAGGACTTTGCCGAGGTGCCGCCTCCCAAGTTCAAGCGTCTGACCCTCGGCGGTGAAGTCCGTCTGATGGGCGGCTATATCGTCAAGTGCGAGAGCGTGGAGAAGAATGCTGATGGCAGCATCGCCGCCATCCACTGCACCGCCGACCTCGAAACCGGCAACGGCAACCCCGCCGACGGCCGCAAAGTCAAGGGTACCATCCACTGGGTCAGTGCAGCCCATTGCGTTGAGGCTGATGTCAAGCTGTACGACAAGCTGTTCCCCGAGGCTAACATGAACGCCATCCCCGACGGCAGCGACTACAAGGACTACCTCAACCCTGAAAGCGTGGTCACCAAGACCGGCTGCAAGCTGGAAGAGGCTCTGGCTGATGCAAAGCCCGGCGAGAAGTTCCAGTTTGTCCGCACTGGCTTCTTTACACCGGACTCCAAGAACCCCGGTGTCTACAACCGTGTGGTGACCCTGCGGGACAGCTTCAAACCCGCAAAGTAAGATTCCGCAAAGGAGCACATTCAAGACAATGAAAAAGCATCTGACACGCAACGTGATCCTGATGGCCATCCTCGATGTCATTCTGGGCATCGTCCTCTCGCTGTATATTGCCAATACCGGCACCCTGCCCGCCGCCGACAACGCCGCCACCTATCTGGACGGAAGTTACACTGCCTCGGCACAGGGCTGCCTGAGCGAGGTGGGCGTCACCGTGACCATTACCGGCGGCAAGGTGACCAATGTGGTCATCGACGCCTCGGGCGAGACGCCGGAGCTGGGCGGTAAGGCCGCTGAGAGTCTGGCCGCCTCCCTGCTGAGTGCAGGCTCCACCGCAGGCGTGGATGCGGTCTCCGGCAGCACCATGACCAGTGACGCCGTGTTTACCGCCATGAACGATTGCCTTGCGCAGGCCGCACAGTAATTGCATTTGAATTGAACTGCTGCATAGCCTGCGCTGTGCAGCAGTTTTTGTTTTAGGGATTTTTATGTTGCTTGATATCTTACCCTTAACGAACCATACTGCCCGGCTGGTCCGGGTCTACGGAGACGAACCCTGCGTCGTCATTCCGGACACGGTGCCCGCCCCTGCGGACGGCACGCCCCTGACCATCACTGAGCTGGGGGACTACTGTTTTTCCGAGCATCCCCGGGGCCTGCCGGACCCGGCCCGGCTCCTCCGCTGTGTCGTGAGCGACGCCGGGGAGTTTCCGCCGGTCTGCGGCAATTTTCTGGAAGAAGTCACCCTCCCCGAAAGCCTGCGGGTCATTGGGAGCTGCGCCTTTTACAACTGCCGCAAGCTGCGGCTCCTCTCTGCCGGAAGCAGTGAGCTGACTGTGGGCAGTGATGTGTTTCTCAACTGCTTTGCCCTCGAGACTCTGCGCATCCGGGCCCTGCCTGAGGACGCATCCGGGCTCTTTGCGCTGGCCAACAACATCACCGAGGCCGTAGAGGGCCTTTACTGGCCGGAGGGCGAAAAACAGCCCCGGGCAGGGTTCTGGTTCCCTGCCTATTGGGAGGACGTGGAAGAAAGCCCCGCCCATATCCTGCTGCACACTTTTTCGGGGCAGGGATACCATTACCGACAGTGTTTTTTGAACGGAAAATTCCTCCCCGCAGAATACGACGCCATTTTCCCTCAGGGTCACGACGCCGACGATGCCGCCATCATGGCAATGCTCTGCTTTGACCGGCTCCGCTGGCCCTGGCAGCTGTCGGACGCCGCACGCACGGCTTACCGGGAATTTCTCTCCGCCAACACCGGCCGGATGCTGACCCGGCTGTTGAAAGCACAGGACCTCGAGGGTATCAAGGCTCTGCTGGCTCTGGATGTGATGGGCCCCGAAGCTTTTGCCGAAGGTGCCGCCCTTGCGGCCAAAGCGGACAATGCATCCGCCGCCGCCCTGCTGGCCGATGCCGAGTATTCCCATCGTCCCAAGCCCAAAAAGAAACGTTACGACTTCGATTTTTAAAGCGAGGTGAAACAGGCGATGCCTCAGCTCCCCCAGAAAGAAACCTTCTTTGACCCCCGCAAGCCCTTTGAATCCAAACGGCCCGAGACTCATGAGGAGTGGCAGGCCCGGATGGGCGGCGAGGTGCTGGCCGTGGTGCGCAGCGGGC
>CALDNF010000218.1 GCA_937917475.1 uncultured Faecalibacterium sp. | reverse complement strand
CAGCTGATCCAGGGGTTGTTGTGGCAGAAGATGCCGGCATTCTCTTTGTATCCCGGAGGATAGCTGGAGATCTCGCCCAGATTGAGGCGATATGTGGTGTAGGCAGGCTGCAGCAGCACCACGCCGTATTTGGTATCCAGCCGCTCTTCCACACTCTTCAGGGCCTGTGCAGCCTGCCCGGTCTCCCGGCCGATGCCTGCCATGACGCACATGCCCTGCGGCTCAATAAAGATCTGCCCTTCGTCACATTCTTTGCTTCCCACGGGTGCGCCAAAGGCATCGTAAGCCCGGCGGAACCATGCGCCGTCCCACCCGGCAGTCAAAGCGGCCTGCTCCACGGCATCAATACTCTTGCGGGCGGCGGAAGCTTCGTCGGTCAACCCCAGATGGTCGCAAAGTTCTGCGTATTCGTGTCCGTATTTGACATACATACCGGCAATGAACACGCTCTCAGCAACCGGGCCTTCGCTGGGGCCGGTGATCTGGAAGCTTTCGCCCGGATGCTCGGAAAAGCAGTTCAGATTCAGGCAGTCGTTCCAATCAGCCCGGCCAATGAGGGGCAGGCCGTGGGGGCCGAGGTGGGTGCGGGTGAAGTTGAAGCTCCTGCGCAGATGTTCCATCAAGGGCTGTGCCTTGGTCTCATCGTTATCAAAGGCCACCGACTCGTCCAGAATAGACCAGTCTCCAGTCTCCCGCAGGTAGGCAGCGGTGCCTGCAATGAGCCAGAGCGGGTCATCGTTGAATCCGCTGCCCACATCCCGGTTGCCCTTCTTCGTCAGAGGCTGATACTGGTGATAAGCACTGCCGTCCTCAAACTGGGTGGCGGCAATGTCCAGAATACGTTCCCGAGCCCGGGAAGGGATCATATGGACAAAGCCCAGCAGATCCTGACAGGAGTCCCGGAAGCCCATGCCCCGGCCGATGCCGCTTTCGTAGTAGCTGGCACTGCGGCTCATATTGAACGTTACCATGCACTGATACTGGTTCCACAGGCTCACCATCCGGTCCAGCTTTTCGTCGCCGGAGGTCAGCTGCCAGCCGGACAACAGCTCCTGCCAGTAGTCAGCCAGAGCTTTGAGGGCAGCGTCCACCTGAGCGTCTGCGGCATAGCGGGACATCATGGCCTCCGCCTTTGCTTTATTGATGACATTGGGGGCCGTGAATTTTTCTTCCTGCTGGTTTTCGATGTAACCCAGACCGAAGATGATGCTCTTCCGTTCGCCCGGGGCCAGCGTAAGATGGAAATGATGGGCACCCACCGGAGCCCATCCGTGGGCGATGCTGTTGAAGCAGTGCCCGGCTTTGACGGCTTCCGGTTCGGCGGGGCCGCCGTAGACACCGCAGAAAGCATCCCGGCTGGTGTCAAAGCTTGTGACCGGGGTGTTGGCCCAGAATACGGCGTAGTGATCCCTGCGCTCCCGGTATTCGGTCTTGTGGTAGATGGCACTGTCTACCACCTCCACTTCGCCGGTGGAAAAGTTGCGCTGGAAGTTGGAACTGTCGTCCATGGCGTCCCACAGGCAGAACTCCACATAGCTGAATACATCCAGCGTTCTGGGAGCAGATGTTTTATTCGTAAGGGTCAGCCGGTCGATCTCGCAGGCATCGCCCCGGGGAACAAAAAGCTCCTGCATGGCCGCAATGCCATTCTTTTCGCCTTCCAGAATACTATAGCCCAGTCCATGGCGGCAGGTGTAGGAGTCCAGTTCTGTTTTGGAGGGCTGCCAGCCCGGGTTCCAGATGATGCCGCCATCTTTGATATAAATGCGGTGGCCGTCCTGATCCAGCGGGGAATTGTTGTAGCGGTAGCGGGTAAGCCGGCGCAGCCGGGCATCCCGATAAAAACTGTAGCCGCCTCCGGTATTGGAGACCAGACTGAAAAAATCCTCGCTGCCCAGATAGTTGATCCAGGGCAGAGGCGTGCGGGGCGTGTCGATCACATATTCCCGGCGTGCATCATCAAAATGTCCGAATTTCATAGCCTTGTTCCTCCTTCGTGAAAAAACGGAAACGCTGAAACCATAGATCGGCGAAAACGATTAAGGATTGCAGTTCAAAGGCAGGCAAAGGCTTCGCTGCCTTGATAATAGACTATCCTTCAACAAAAAGCAAGCGTTCCTCTGAAATATACAACAGGCCGCATCCCGCCGCTTCCGGCTTGTGAAGCGTCCTCGAAACGAAATTTTTATCGAACGGTAACGAAATGTAACGAAAACGATGCAGACTGCATAATTCCGGCCTCAGAAAGACTTGCAACCTGCCGAAATGTTGTTGTTCAGAATAAAAGTTTTTCTTTTCTTATTGATTTTTCGTTCAAAATGCGCTATATTGAATTTGCGAAAACGATTGAGGACTTGCGAAAGGCAATGCCGGCGCAGGCCCTCGGGAGGAGGGCGGCGAAATGTCATCCTTGAAAGATCTGGCACAGGAATGCGGCGTCTCGGTGGCAACGGTGAGCAAAGCACTCAACGGACAGCGGGACATCTCCGCCGCCACCTGCGACCGCATCCGTGAGGCGGCACGTCGGATGGGCTATGTGCCCAACATGGCAGCCCGCTCCATGAAGACCAACCGCACCTACAACCTTGGCGTCCTGTTCGTGGACGAGCGGCAGAGCGGTCTGACCCACGAGTATTTTTCGGCGGTGCTGGACAGCTTCAAGGTACAGGTAGAGAAACTGGGCTATGACATCACTTTCATCAACCGGAACCTGGGCGGCAGGACCATGACCTATCTGGAACACTGCCACTACCGGGGAGTGGATGGTGCCGTGATCGCCTGTGTGGATTTCAACAACCCGCAGGTTATGGAGCTGGTGAACAGTGATGTGCCGGTGGTGACCATCGACCATGTGTTCAACAACCGGATGGCAGTTCTTTCCGACAACGTCAATGGGCTCTCGTCGCTGGTGCGCTACGCTTATGCAAAAGGCCACCGCCGTATTGCCTTCATCCATGGCGAGCGGACGGCGGTCACAGAGAACCGGCTGGCAGGCTTTTATAAGAGCTGTGAGGAACTGGGGC
>CALDNF010000217.1 GCA_937917475.1 uncultured Faecalibacterium sp. | reverse complement strand
TGATCCAGGAGCTGGACTGCGGCGACATCACCACCCTCGAGTATGACCTGACCGATGGCCGTCCGCTGGAGCGCAAGCATATTGTGACCACCCCGGCCAAGATCTGCTCGGTGCTGGGCATCACTGTGCCGGATCAGACCATGATCGACATCCTCAAGCGGCTGGAATTCACCGTGGACGTGCAGGCCGACGGCAGCTGGGATGTATCCGCACCCCTCTACCGTGAGGATGTGGAAGACTACCCTGACCTGGCCGAAGAGGTCATTCGGGAGTACGGCTATGACCACATCGTGCCTACCTTCCTGAACACCGCAGCGGTGACCAACGGCGGTTTGAACTATGACCAGAAGCAGCAGCTCAAGACCAAGCGTCTGCTGGCAGCGCAGGGCTTCTACGAGGCTTCCACGCTGGCCTTCTACTCCAACGCCGAGCTGGATATGCTGCATATCCCGGCGGACGATGAGGCCCGCAAGGCCATCCGCATCCTGAACCCCATCAGCGAGAACCTGTCCATCATGCGGACCCTGCTGGCACCCTCCATGCTGAATGTCATCGTGGATAACCTCAAGAAGGGCAACACCGAAGGCCGTCTGTTCGAGATGGCTCCGGTTTATCTGGCCAAGGAGCTGCCCATCAACGAGCATCCCCACGAGCGGCAGACCCTCTGCATCGGTGCTTTTGGCCCCGAAGAAGATTTCTTCACCGTCAAGGGTGCCATGGAGGCACTGGCCGCAGGCTTTGACCTGAGCTTTACCTATCAGCGTGAGACTGTCTCCTGGCTCCACCCCGGCATCAGCGCAGCTGTTTACTGCAATGGCAAGCGGCTGGGCGTGTTCGGCAAGCTGGCCAACGAGATCAACGCTGAGCTGGAAATTGCAAAGGATCAGAAGGACAGCCAGAACATCTATCTGGGTGAGCTGGATTATGAGGCCCTGATGTCCTGCGTGGAGGGCGAGCTGCGGTACAAGCCCCTGAGCCCCTACGCTGCCGTCAAGCGTGATCTGGCCCTTGTCTGCGACGAGAAGATCACCTGTGGTGAGATCGAGGAGACCATCAAGAAGGCAAGTCCCCTCATTCAGGAAGTCAAGCTCTTTGATATCTACCGTGGTGCAAACCTCGGTGAGGGCAAGAAGAGCATGGCCTTCTCCCTGACACTGGCTGACCATGACGCAGAAGTTTCTGCAGAACAGGTGGAGCGCACCGTCAAGAAGATCCTCGGCAACCTGAAATTCAAGCTGGGCATTGAGATCCGGTAACAGCCCTCTCAGGCAAAGTTATTTGACTTTGCCAGCTCTCCCGGAGGGAGAGCCCTTGGCAGGCCGGTTTTGGCTCGGCCTCTGACAAAAAATAGCGGGCCCTGCGATTCGGGTTCACGGCTTCGTGCAGTGAATCTGAACGGCAGGGCTTTTTTGTTATTGATGATGCGGCTGCATTGTGTTAAACTTAATAATATAATAGAACGCAGGAGGAACTACCGTGGAGGATTACCGTACCATCCGGGGCACAGCCGTCGGGGAATATGAGGAGAAAAAGAGCCGCTTTATTGCGCAGCTGTCCTTTGCGGACAGCGAGGAAAAGGCGGTGGCTTTTCTGGAACAGGTGCGTGCGGCCAACCGGACGGCACGGCACAATGTTTACGCCTACCGCCTGCGGGAGGGCAACCGGGAGCGGTATTCCGATGACGGCGAACCGGCCAAGACGGCCGGAACCCCTGCGCTGGAAGTGTTGCAGCACAGCGGCCTGACGGATTTGATCGTGGTAGTTACCCGGTATTTCGGCGGAGTGCTGCTGGGCACCGGGGGCCTTGTGCGGGCCTACACCACAGCCACCGCCCGGGCGTTGGAAAATGCTGAGGTAGTCACAGTGCGCAGCGTGGTGGAGCTGAGCGTCACGGTGGACTATTCCCTCTATGAGCGGGCAAGTCTGCTGATCACGGCAGCAGGGGCAAAGCTGGGCGAGCCTGAATTCACCGACCGGGTGGCTCTGCGCTGGCAGATGCCGGAAGGAACAGAAGGGCCTCTGCTGGAACAGCTGCGGGAACTGACAAGGGGAAGCGGACAGGTGGAAATTTCGAAGCCTTTCTATGCCCCTTTTTGAGAAAAAATTAAAAGTGTAAAGAATAAAAATCTTCCCCCTTCGACAGAGCGGGCATGGTAAAATAGCCACAGACGTGGCTATCGGGATCGGCTGCGTGCCGAGAGAGGGGAGAAAGGAGAAGCGGAAAACATGATCCCACACGAATACATCGAAGAGCTGACCCGCCGGACGGACATCGTGGAGCTGGTAGGCAGCTATGTGCAGCTCAAGCGGAAAGGCAGGCTGTATGGCGGTCTGTGTCCGTTCCACAGCGAAAAAACGCCTTCCTTCTACGTTTACCCGGACACCCAGAGCTTTTACTGCTTTGGCTGCGGTGCGGGCGGGGATGCCATTGGCTTTGCCAGAAAGATCAACAGCATCGATTATCCGGAAGCGGTCAAGATGCTGGCGGCCCGGGCCGGGATGCCGGAGCCTCAGGAAGATGATAAGACCGGACGGATGCGCAGCCGCATCCTCTCCATGAACAAGGAAGCGGCCCGGTTCTTCCACGCCTGCCTCAACTCCACGGTAGAAGAGGCCCGGCAGGCCCGGGCTTACTGGCGGCGGCGGGGGTTGGACGACAAGACCATTGTCCGGTTCGGGCTGGGGTACGCCCCCAATGACGGACAGGCCCTCTACCAGTTTCTGCGGGATAAGGGTTACAATCAGCAGGAGCTGGATGCCAGCGGCCTGTTCAAACGGAGCCCTTCGGGACGCATCTACTGCCTGTTCTGGAAGCGGGTCATGACCCCGATCTTTGATCTGCGGGGGAATATCATTGCGTTTGGCGGGCGTGTGCTGGACGATTCCAAACCCAAGTATGTCAACAGCCCCGAGACGCTGGTCTATCATAAGTCGGAGACCGTGTTTGCGTTACAGATCGCCAAGCGCAGTGCGTCCCGGCGGTTCGTTCTCTGTGAGGGCTATATGGACGTCATCAGTATGCAGCAGGCGGGCATTGATACGGCAGTCTGCGCCTGCGGAACGGCCCTGACGCCGGAACAGGTGCGGCTCATCAGCGAGTACGCCGACGAAGTGATCCTCAGCTACGACTCGGACGAGGCCGGCCAGAAAGCGACCCTGCGGTCACTGGAAATGTTCCGGAACAGTCCGGTCAAGGTGGGCGTTTTGCAGATCCCCGGGGCAAAAGACCCGGACGAGTACATCAAAAAATATGGCTCGGAGCGGTTCAAGGCTCTGCTGGACGGCGTGGGCAATGCGCTGGATTTCCGGCTCAAGCGGCTGCGGGAAAAGTACGACCTGAGTCAGGATGCACAGCGGTTGGAATACATCAAAGAAGCGGTGGACATGCTGGCCCAGCGTTCCAACCCCACTGAACAGGAGGTCTATGCCGGACGGCTGGCGGAGGAAACGAACATTTCCAAGACTGCGATCATGACCCAGCTGAATACCGCTGTCAAAAAAGCAGGCAGCAAACGGCGGTGGGAGCAGAACCAGCGGCGGCTGCAGTCCGGCGAGATGAATCAGATCAATGTGCCCTACAGTGCCGGTGGGTCACAGGCATTGGGCATCGCCAGTGCAGAACAGCGGCTCCTTGCGGCTATCCTGCGGGAGCCGGCTTATCTGGCACAGGTCAAGAATCAGCTGCCGCCGGAAAAATTCGTACTGCCCCAGCAGCGGGAACTCTATGAGGCGATGCTGCGCTGCCAGCAGGAAGGGGTGGAACTGAGTCTTGCCACCCTGCGGGCTTTTGTCAGCGAGGAAGCGTTGAATGAACTGAGCCGTCTTGCGGCACAATACAGCGATGTAAACTGTACGCCGGAGGATATCCAGCTCTATCTTGACCGCATTGCCCGGGGTACCCCCATGGCGGGCAAAGCGGCAGGAATGTCGAAGGAAGAATTTGCACAATATCTCCAGTCGATGAGAGAAAAAAAGCAGGACGAAGCCCCTGCTGTGGAAGAATAAGGTCTTTGATTCCCTCCGGCTGGAGCCGGAAGGAGAAGAGATCATGCGGAAAATGTCGCAGACGGACGAACTTGCAGGGCGACTTGCTGCCAAAGCCCGGAAAAAGACACTGACCACGGAGCAGATCAGCCGAGCCATGGACGAAGAAGAATATGATGTGGCTGAACTGGATGCTTTATACGAAGCGTTGGAGCGGAAGGGGATCCGGATCGCTGAAGAAGAGCCGGAGCTTGAACTTCTGGACGAAACTCAAATCCGGAAACTGGAGCATGAGCTTTCGGCCGAGGGTGTTGCACTGGACGATCCGGTCAAGACGTATCTGAAAGAGATCGGCCGGGTGCCGCTGCTGACGGCAGAAGAAGAACTGGACCTTGCCCGGCGGGCAAAGGCCGGGGACGAAGCTGCCCGCCGTCGGCTCAGCGAAGCCAATCTCCGGCTGGTGGTGTCGGTGGCCAAGCGGTATGCGGGCAGGGGACTGCCTTTTCTGGACCTGATCCAGGAGGGAAATCTGGGCCTGATGAAGGCGGCGGAAAAATTTGAACCGGAGCGGGGCTTTAAGTTCTCGACCTATGCGACGTGGTGGATCCGGCAGTCCATCACCCGGGCCATCGCCGATCAGGGAAGGACCATCCGGATCCCGGTGCACCTGATCGAGAGCATCAACCGGGTGCGGCGGATGAGCGGAGAACTGCTCCGGAAAAACGGCAGGGAACCCACAGCGGAGGAAATCGCTGTACGACTGGATATGGAGCCGGATCGGGTGCGGGAACTGCTGCGCCTGTCGCAGGACCCAATCAGTCTGGAAACGCCGGTGGGAGAGGAGGAGGACGCCCATCTGGAGGATTTTATTCAGGACGAGGAGGCGGGTATCCCGGCGGACGAAGCCGGGCGCCAGTTGCTCCGGAAGGAGCTGAAGAACGTCCTGAAAAGCCTGACACCCCGGGAAGAGCGGGTGATCACCCTCCGGTTTGGCTTGGAGGACGGACAGGCCCGGACACTGGAAGAGCTGGGAAAAGAGTTCAATGTGACCCGGGAACGGGTGCGGCAGATCGAAGCAAAGGCTCTGCGCAAGCTGCGCCATCCAAGCCGGGCCAAGCGTCTGCGGGACTATCTGGAGGAATGAGCCGAACGCAAGAGCAAACTTAGACAAAATGCACAAGCGGCTTTTGGGCAGTAACGTGAAAAACGAAAAAATCAAGACGAAAATGGTATAAACAAAACACGTTCCCGGGCGTTCGATAAAAGGCGGCGTCTGGGGATTTTTTTGACTAATTTCCGAAAAATGGCTTGACAACAGGGTTTTTCCGTTGTATACTAAACCAGTATCACATAATGGCCTAGTGCGCCAAAAAGGGAGTTTAGGACAGACGAGCTTGGAGGGCTGAACCGAAAAGTTTGTGAAAAATGCCGAACTTCTCCTCCGGTCGCAGGTTGAATTATGTGTGTCTGCTCAAAATTCGACCTGCGTTAAGCAACATCCGTAGAGTATAAAAGTAAGGAGTGGTTGATTTTATGATGAAAGTCAA
>CALDNF010000216.1 GCA_937917475.1 uncultured Faecalibacterium sp. | reverse complement strand
CCCGCATCTTCTACCGCAACAGCATCAACATCGGCCTGCCCATCATGGAGTGCCCGGAGGCTGTGGATGCTATCTCCGCCGGCGACACCGTCAGCGTGGACTTTGACACCGGCGTGATCACCGATGTGACCACCGGCCGCACCTTTCAGGCCGAGCCATTCCCGCCCTTCATCCAGAAGATCATTGCCGACGGCGGCCTGATGAAGTCGCTGACGAAGAAATAAGGAGACCTTTCATGGAAAAAAACATTGCTGTTATCTGGGGCGACTGCTCCAGCCCGGAGATCGTCCGGCAGACCCTTCGTGTTCTGGACAAGGTGGCCGAAAAGTACGGCCACACCTTCCACTATACCGATGCTGCCATGGGCGGCGAAGCCATTGACAAGTACGGCGACCCCCTGCCCCAGCATGAGCTGGACAAGTGCCTTGCCGCCGACAGCGTCCTGCTGGGTGCCGTGGGCGGTCCCAAGTGGGAGGGCCTGCCCGGTGAGCAGCGGCCCGAAAAGGGCCTGCTCCGGCTCCGTGCGGGCATGGGCCTCTACTCCAATAACCGCCCCGCCAAGATCTGGCCCCAGCTGGCTCCGGCCAGTCCCCTGAAGCCTGAGATCGTGGCACAGGGCATCGACTTCATCATCGTCCGGGAACTGATCGGCGGCGTGTATTTCGGCAGCCATGAGACCCACACCCTCGAAAACGGCGAAAAGCAGGCCATCGACTCCATGCCCTACTCGGAGCACGAGATCGAGCGGATCGGCCGGATCGGCTTTGAGACCGCCCGGAAACGCCGCAAGAAGCTCTGCTGCGTGGACAAGGCCAATGTGCTGGACACCAGCCGTCTCTGGCGTGCGGTGATGCACCGGCTGCAGGCCGAATACCCCGACGTGGAGTACAGTGAGATGTTCGTGGACAACTGCGCCATGCAGATTGTCAAGAACCCCGCTCAGTTCGACGTGATCGTCACCGAGAATATGTTCGGCGACATCCTCTCCGACGAGGCTTCCATGATCACCGGCTCCATCGGCATGATCCCCTCCTCCTCTCTGGGCGATGGCACCCGGGGCCTGTATGAGCCCATCCACGGCTCCGCCCCCGACATCGCAGGCAAGGACATCGTGAACCCCACCGCCTGCATCCTCTCCGCCGCCATGATGCTGCGGTATTCCTTCGGGATGAGCGAGGAAGCCGACGCCATTGAGAACGCCGTGAACAAGGTTCTGGACAAGGGCCTGCGCACCGCCGACAACATGAGCGAAGGCTGCACCTGTCTGGGCTGCACCGCCATGGGCGACGCCATTCTGGCTGAAATCTAAAATTTCCGCAAAACAAAAATCGCTGGCCTCCATTTTCCGGAGATCAGCAATTTTTTTCGTTACGATGTTATAGCAGAACTCACAGAGCCTTGATGGCGTTCTTGATCCGCTCTGCGGCCACCTTAGTCTTTTCGGCATCGCCGAAAGCGGTCAGGCGGAAGTAGCCCTCGCCGCACTCGCCGAAGCCCACGCCCGGGGTGCCCACCACGCCGCAGTTTTCCAGCAGCCAGTCGAAGAACTCCCAGCTCTTCATGTTACCGGGGCAGCGCAGCCAGATATAGGGGCTGTTCTTGCCGCCGCAGTACCACACGCCGCACTCATCCAGCGCATCGGCAATGACCTTGGCGTTCTGACGATAGTAATCCAGATTCTGCTGGATCTCTTTCATGCCGCTCTCGGTAAAGACGGCGGCGGCGGCACGCTGCACGATATAGGGCACGCCGTTGAACTTTGTGGTCTGGCGGCGGAGCCAGAGCTTATTCAGGTTCATGCCGTCCCGCTCCAGCTCCTTGGGCACCACGGTGTAGCCG
>CALDNF010000215.1 GCA_937917475.1 uncultured Faecalibacterium sp. | reverse complement strand
GGGGCATCGACCCGGCCACCAAGGCCAACCAGATCACCCGGGAACAGAAGCGGGAGCTGGTGCATCTGTGCAAGCACTGGAAGGTGCCCATTGATGCCCGGGGCGATCTGGCTCATGCGGTCATCACGGCGGGCGGCGTGTCGGTGAAGGAAGTGGACCCCAAGACCATGGCCAGCAAAAAGGCCGAGGGCCTTTACTTTGCGGGTGAGGTGCTGGATGTGGATGCCTATACCGGCGGCTACAATTTGCAGATCGCTTTCTGCACAGCCCAGAGTTTTGCAAGGAATCTATGATAAACCTCTCAGTCTCGCTATCGCTCGACAGCTCCCCTATTGAGGGGAGCCCTTGGCAAAGAGAAAAAGCTCTGCCCGACTGCCAAGGCCTCTCCTACTAGGAGAGGTGGCATCCCGAAGGGATGACGGAGAGGTTGGACAGAGAAACAGTTTCGTATTTGATGAATTTTGGACATAATAAAGGAGACTTCCCATGATTTCAGTAGCGATTGATGGGCCTGCCGGTGCAGGCAAATCGACTCTGGCCCGCCGTCTGGCGGCAAACCTTGGTTATATCTATGTGGACACCGGTGCCATGTACCGGTCCATCGGCCTGTATGCCCTCCGTGCCGGAAAAGACCCCCGGGACAACGAAGCTGTCAATGCTCTGCTGCCCGAGATCGAGCTTCGGCTGGATTCCATCGAGGGCGAGCAGCACATTTATTTAAAGGATGAGGATGTCAGCACCGCTATCCGCACCGAGGAAGCCGGAATGGCCGCTTCGGCGGTGGGCGCAAACCCCGCCGTCCGGGCCTTCCTGCTGGACCTGCAGCGGAACATGGCCAAGACCCAGAACGTTCTGATGGACGGCCGGGACATCGGCACGGTGGTGCTGCCTCATGCTACCGTGAAAATTTTTCTGACGGCCACCCCCGAAGCCCGGGCCACCCGCCGCTGGAAAGAGTATCAGGCCAAGGGCATCAACACGCCTTACGAAGAGGTGCTGGCTGACGTGAAGCAGCGGGATTATCAGGACACCCACCGTGCGGCTGCCCCCCTCAGGCAGGCCGAGGATGCGGTGCTGCTGGACACCTCCGAGCTCAACTTTGAGCAGAGTCTGGATGCGATGAAGGAGATCATCGCACAGAAAGTGGCAGGCTGAGAGCGATGGTACTATATTATATTCTGCTCCCGCTGGCATGGCTCCTCTTTCATATCGGGTTCCGGGTGCAGAGCGTGGACCGGGAAAACCTGAAAAAGATCGGCACAAAAGGCTGCATCATTGCCCCCAACCATGTTTCTGCCATCGATCCGGTATTCATCGTCATTACCCGGTTCTGGGGGCAGCGGATGACAGTGTTTGCCAAAAAAGAGCTGTTTGAGATCAATGCGCTGCTCACCTGTTTCTTCCGATGGATGGGAGGTGTCTGCGTCCGGGGAACAAAAGATGAGCTGACCGCCATCGACGAGACGGTGGAAAAGTGCAAAGCCGGCGGTACATTACTGATCTTCCCCGAGGGAACCCGGGAAAAAGAGGGAAAATTCCTCCCGCCCAAGAGCGGCCTGTTTGTCATTGCGGCGCAGGCGGCGGTGGATGTGATCCCGGTGCGGATCACCTACCATACCCCGGATGGAAAGATGCGGCTGTTCTGCAGGGTGACCGTGCACTACGGTGAGCCCATTCCCGCTGTGCAGTTTGCCATGGAGAGCCGCCGGGACATGAAAAAGCTGAAGGAAAACAAGAAGCTGCTGCTGGACCGTTGGGAAGAGCTGGGCAGATAAAGGAGAACGATATGGAGATTCGTCTTGCAAAAACGGCGGGGTTCTGCTTCGGCGTGAACCGTGCCGTGGAGCTGACCTACGGCCTGCTGAAAGAAGGGCACAAGGTGGCTACGCTGGGCCCCCTGATCCACAACCCGCAGGCCGTGGAGGATATGAAACAGAAGGGAGCCCTTGTGGCAGATACGGTGGAGGACATCCCCGCCGGATATGAGGTCATCATCCGGAGCCACGGTGTTCCCCGCAGCATCTACGATACACTGGAAGAGCGGGGCGTGGTCTACCACGACGCTACCTGCCCCTTTGTGAAGAAGATCCAGAACATTGCGGCCAAGGCTGAAGCCGAGGGTGCGGTGCTGCTGGTGGCAGGCGACGCCTCCCACCCGGAGGTGCAGGGCATTGTGGGACATACCCGGGGAGAGGTATTTGTTTTCAGTGATCTGGACGAATTGAAGGCCTGGAAAGGTCCCTCGGACCCCCAAAAGCCCATTTTTGCGGTTGCACAGACAACATTTCAGGTGACAAAATGGCAAGAAAGTTCGGAGTTTCTCAAAAAAGCCTATACAAACGCCCGAA
>CALDNF010000214.1 GCA_937917475.1 uncultured Faecalibacterium sp. | reverse complement strand
CTACCGTCGAGACCGGTGCTGAGATCCGCGTCCCCCTGTTCATCAACGAGGGCGATCACATCCGCATCGATACCCGCACCGGCGAGTATATGGAGCGCGTCTGATTTTACCGATAGACCGGGCAGCGGGCAACCGTGTGCCCGGTTTTTTGTTCAAGTGCTGTTTTTTGCGATAGGAGGTATTCCCCATGAAGGAAAAGGCTGCATACCTGAAGGGCCTGATCGACGGCCTGGGCATTGATGAGACTACCAAGGAAGGCAAGATCATCAAGGCAATGAGCGAGCTGCTGAGCGAGATGGCCGAGGCTGTGGACGGCATCGATGAGGATGTGACCCGTGCCTACGACCAGATCAATGACCTGAGCGAAGAGCTGGAAGACCTTGAAGCGGATCTGTACGAAGACGACGATGCCGACGAGGATGAGGACGACGCCGAAGAGGACGAGGAGACGGACGACGAGGAGGACAACTCCGACGTTGCCGGGGAGCCTTACTATGAAGTCGCCTGCCCCAGCTGTGGCAGCACCGTTTATGTGAGCGAGGACGATCTGGACGCAGGCGAGGCCATCTGCCCCAACTGCAAGGTCGCCTTTGAAGTGGCTCTGGCCGACGAAGAGGACGATGAAGCCCCCGAGGACGACGGCCCGGTGCAGTATGAGGTCACCTGCCCCAACTGCGGCGCCACCTCCGTTGTGGAGGAGGACGCTCTGCTGGAAGGCGAGCCGGTCTGCCCCAGCTGCGGTAAGCCCCTTGACCTTGAAGTGACCGAGGAGTAATCCCTTTATCGAAAAAAGAGCAGCCTTTGCGATGTAGAAACCGCAAAGGCTGTTCTTTTCGTTTATAGGAATTTCGCCCCTGAGTGGGGCAGGCTGGAACTTGCCAGCTCCCGCAGACGGTCGGGCAGGGTGTCCAGTGCGCCGCCGGTCCAGTACCATGCCCCGGCCAGAGCGGCAAGGCCGAGCAGAAGCAGAAGCCGCCAGACCCATCTGCGCCTTGTTCTGGGCGGCTTTTGAGCTGTGGGGCGTGCCGCTTGTGCAGCAGTTTCCGGATGGACTGCGGCGGCCTTACGGCCGGGCAGAAAGCGGGTGCCTTCTGCCTGAGGCAGATCAGCAGCGGCCCGGCGGATCATGTCCATCAGCCAGAGGGCGGGGTTGTCCGCTGTAGGCACAGTGCGCAGCCAGCAGCCTTTCCGGGCCGCAAGCACAAGGGTGCGCTCTTCGCCTTTTTCAGCACAGGCAGCGGAAAGCTCTGCTCCCACCACCCGGCGTGCAGCCTGTGCCCGGGCAAGAGCCAGCCGCACCGGGTCGATGCCGGAAAGATCGGCTCCCTCAGGCGGAAGATGCAGCTTTGCCCGGGCACGCTTTTCGATCTGAGGGCCGGTCTTGGGATGGGCGTAGCTCAGGGCTCCAAAGTCAAAGACCCGCTCCGCTCCGGGTACATTTTCCAGCCGGGCGTCCAGCAGGGCCCCGGCGGCGGCATCGGCGCAGACCAGAAGCCGGTCGCACCGTTCCAGCGTTTCGATCAGCGACACCGCAAGGGTGGTGTCGCCCTCACCGTACAGTGCGGCGGGAAAGCTGGTGCGCAGGCTCTGCCTGGCCTTTTTCAGCCCACTGGAGGTGGGGGCGCAGAGGGCCAGCAGGGTCTCGCCGGAGCGGGACCGCCATTGAGCGTTGGCATTCCAGCGGGGCGCAAACCGGCCCACGGCCTCGGCCAGTGCGGCGGGGTCGGCCCCAAAAAGCCGGAGCACGCAGCGTTCCGTGCGGGGTTCGTCAGTCATAACGGATCACACCCTTATCAGAAGATGCTGCCCGGCAGAGAAGTCAGGCTTTGGCGAAGAAGGCTCCGTTCAGCTTGTCCAGTGCAGCGGAGTCCCGGGCATCAGCGGCGGAAAGCTGCTCTGTGTTCTCGGGCACCTTGCCCTGCGCCAGCCGGAGAGCCAGCTCCAACGCCGTCTGCGCCGCCCGGGCCCGCACCAGCGCACGGTCAGGGCGGGAGACGAAGAGCTTGTGCACATAGGCTTTGCCGTCCCGGGCGGCACCGACGTAAACGGTGCCCACCGGGCGGATCGCATCGCCGCCGGTGGGGCCGGCAATGCCGGTGACGCTGACGGCAATGTCCGAGCCGGAAGCGGCTGCGGCACCCAGAGCCATCTGTGCGGCCACCGGTGCGGAGACCACGTTGTACTTCTCGATGACGGCAGGGTCCACGCCCACAAGCTTTGCCTTGGCCTCGGCCCAATAGGTGACGAAGCCATAGCCAAAGACCTCGCTGGAACCGGATACGGAGGTGATGCGCTGAGCGATCATACCGCCGGTGCAGCTTTCGGCCGTGGAGAGGGAGAGCTTGTGTTCCTTCAGCGTGCGCACCAGCGTCTCCTCCAGCCCGGCCACGTCCTCATCATACACCGCATCGCCCAGCAGATCATAGAACTTTTTGGCATATTCCCGGCACATTTTTTCGCCCTCGGCATCGGTTGCCGCTCGGGCAGTGATCCGGATCTCACATTCGCCGATCTTGCAGTAGATGGCGGCGGTGGGATTAGCATTTTCCAGCAGGTGCCGTACTTTGTATTCCAGATTGCTCTCGCCGCCCAGAATCCGCAGGGTCAGGGAGTGGAGCACGCAGTTTTGCCGGGCCAGCAGCAGGGGGCGAACGCCCTCCTCCCACATGGCCTTCATCTCGTGGGGAACGCCCGGCATCAGGACGGCGCAGTGTCCGTCCTGCTCAAACCATGCACCGGGGGCGGTGCCGTGGTTGTTGACGATCTTGTGTCCCTGCACCGGCACCATGGCCTGCTTGCGGTTGTTGGGGGCGGTGGACCGGCCGGAGCGGGCAAAGTAGCTGGTGATCTTCTTCCACTCGTCCTCGTCGAATACAAGGCGGTCACCGAAGCACTCTGCCACCGTCTCCTTGGTCAGGTCGTCGGCGGTGGGGCCCAGCCCGCCGGTGAATACCAGCAGGTCACAGCGGGCCTTGGCTTCGTTGACAAAATCTGCCAGACGGCCATGGTTGTCGCCGATGGTGCTTTCCCGCTGGACGGTGATGCCCAACGCAGCCAGCTCCCGGCTGAGGTATTGGGCGTTGGTGTTGAGGATGTTGCCGAGCAGCAGCTCGGTGCCCACACTGATGATCTCTGCTGTCATGGTCTCACCCCACAAACTCCACGTCGTCGGTGATCCGGATCCGGATCCGTTCGGCGGCTTCGGCGGCGGCCGCTTCCAGTGCCGCCAGTTCCGGCATGGCAGCCTCGGCAGCTTCTACCTCTTCCAGTTCGGGGCGGATCTTCGGGTGCGGCGGGGGAAA
>CALDNF010000213.1 GCA_937917475.1 uncultured Faecalibacterium sp. | reverse complement strand
CTTTTGGCTAAATAACTCCGGTCTTTTTGTTAGGGCTTGTGCAACAGCCCCTTTTGGTATTCTGTTCTGTACGGTTTGGCAGAGCGTCAGCCCAAACTTACGCCCATACGGCGGGCGGCGGTGAGGAGCTCGCAGTTTTCGGGGACATTGCGGGTCTTACCTGCGATATCGGACAGACGGTTCTCAGTGACATGGCGGTTGACCATGGCGACGGTGACACCGTAACGCTCGATCTCAACCAGCTTGGCGGCATAGCTGCCGAACTGGGTGGCCAGCACACGGTCGTATGCGCTGGGGCTGCCGCCGCGCTGCATATGGCCCGGAATGCAGACACGGGTCTCCATGCCGGTCTTTTTCTGGATGGCAGCGGCGATGCGGTTGGTGGCGGTGACACCGTAACCGGCCTCGGCACGCTTGGCCGTCCACTCCTTCCGCTTCATCTTGGCCTCTTCGCAGTTGATGGCACCCTCGGCCACGGCGAGGATGGAGAAGTTGGAACCCTTCTTGGCACGGCGTTCCACAGCTTCGCAGACCCGGTCGATGTCGTAGGGCATCTCCGGCAGCAGGATGATGTCGGCACCGCCTGCAATGCCGGCGTAGAGGGTCAGCCAGCCGGCCTTGTTGCCCATCAGCTCGATGCACATGACACGGCTGTGGCTGCCGGCGGTGGTATGGATGCGGTCAATGACATCGGTGGCGATGTCCACAGCAGTGTGGAAGCCGAAGGTGACATCGGTGCCGTAGATGTCATTGTCAATGGTCTTGGGCAGGCCGATGATGTTCAGGCCCTCCTCAGAGAGGAGGTTCGCAGTCTTGTGGGTGCCGTTGCCGCCCAGACAGAGCAGGCAGTCCAGCTTTGCATCCTTATAGGTCTTTTTCATGGCGGCAACTTTGTCGATCTTGTCCTCTTCCACCACACGCATCATTTTAAAGGGAGTGCGCTTGGTGCCCAGAATGGTGCCGCCCAGCGTCAGGATGCCCCGGAAATCGTCCTCGGTCATCTCCTTGTAGTCGCCGGTGATCAGGCCATGATAGCCGTTGAGGATGCCGACGATCTCCACATTGTCGCCCATGCGGGCATACAGAGCCTTGGCAACGCCCCGGATGGTGGCGTTCAGGCCCGGGCAGTCACCGCCGGAAGTCAGGATACCAACTCTTTTTTTCATCTCAAATCCCTCATTTCCTAAAATTTCCCGCACTGCAGCGAGAGGATCTATTACTATAAGAGTATTCCCAAAGGGGGCGGGTGTCAAGGGCAAAAAATTTTAAAAAAGGTGTTGACAAGAAGAGAAGAGGGTAGTATAATATCCCTTGTCGGCGGCGGACACCGTTGCTGAAAACGAAATATTGGGGATTTGCATAGTGGTAGTGCGGTAGACTCTGACTCTACTTGTGGGAGTTCGATTCTCTCATCCCCAACCAATGGTACCGCAGCCGAATAAGCTGCGGTATTTTCGGGGCATAGCGCAGCTGGTAGCGCGCCTCGTTCGGGACGAGGAGGCCGTGGGTTCGAATCCCGTTGCTCCGACCAAAAAGCAAGTACACATTTGTGTACTTGCTTTTTTTGTTGCCCGGAGCAGAGATGAAAGAGTTTTTGCAAAAGTCATACTTATACCGAAAATATTGCGAAATTGTGAATTTTACGCTTGCATGGATGCCACTCTTGTGGTAAGATATCGCAGAATGTGAAACACACAATACAATTGAATAAGGCGAATGAGGAGACTATTATGGAAAAAAGCAAGAATAGCGGCACGGTTCTGGCCAAAAAAATGGCCGTTTCACTGGTCTGTGGTCTGGCGGCTGGTCTGGCCTTTATGATCCTGCGGGAAAAGCTGATCGCATCCGGCAATAGCGGCGTATGGACCACCATCAACGATCTGCTGTTCCAGGATATCACGGCAGAAGGCGCAGAACGTGCCTTTGGTATTTTCTACATCATCGGTCAGCTGTTCATCAAAGCACTGCAGCTGGTTATCATCCCGATGGTGTTCACCTCCATTTCTCTGGCCATCGGTGGCATTTCGGATGCCAGGACCATGGGCCGTATTTCCGCCAAGACCATCGGCTGGTTCCTGCTTTGTTCCTTCTTCGCCCTGCTGCTGGCAGGCGTTGTGGGCTATACCACCTATTCCATGGGTCTGTTCAACACCCACATCGAGGGCTTGACCGGAGCTACCGGCTCCACCGGCTCTAACCCGCTGAACGTGGTGCTGAACGTCATCCCCTCCAACATCATCACGGCCTTTGGCAGCAACAACTCGGTGCTGTCGGCGGTGTTCCTTGCAGTGGCTACCGGCCTGAGCATGAATGTGCTGGGCGAGAGCCGTACCAGCACCCTGCGCCGTCTGCTGGGTGAGGTCAACGACGTGGTGGTGGTGTTCCTGAACTTTGTGGTCACCAAGTTTGCACCCTTTGCAGTCTTTGTCCTGCTGACCCGTACCTTTGCCATCTACGGCGTGGACTACCTCAAGCCTGCGCTGGTCTATGTGGTGGTCACGGTGGTGCTCCTCTTTGTTTTCCTGCTGGTGGGTTATCCGCTGGTGGTGGCTCTGGGCGCAAAGCAGAACCCCATTATGTTCATGAAAAAGATCGCAAACGTTGCAGTCTTTGGCTTCTCCACTTCTTCCAGTGCAGCAACCCTGCCCCTGAACATGAAGGTCTGCACCGAGGACTTTGGTGTGGATGAGACCATTGCCTCCTTTGTTCTGCCGCTGGGCATGACCATCAACATGAACGGCACCGCCATCATGCAGGTCATTGCGACTGTATTCATTGCAGGCTGCGCAGGTTACACCGTTACTCCGATGCAGCTGGTGGTGGTGGCTCTGCTGGCCCTTATCGCCTCGGTGGGCACCCCTGCTGCTCCCGGCGCAGGAGCCGTCATCCTCTTCACCATCCTGTCCGGTGTGGGCTTTGTCAATGACAGTGCTCTGCTGGCCTACTCTCTGATCCTTGCCATCAACCGCCCCATCGAGATGCTGGTCACCTCCCTGAACGTGGTGGGTGATGCGGTCACCAGTATCTGTGTTGCCAAGAGCGAGGGCCTGCTAGATGAGGAAAAGTTCAACGCATAAACAAAGATAAGCCCTGAAAAATCAACAGGACGCTTCCGTTTTTTCGGAAGCGTCCTGTTTTTGTATGCGGAAGTCTTTTACATTCTATTCCTGTTCTTTACCGCAGGGCAGAGAGAGCCGCCGGAGTTTTACCCATCTTTTTCCTGAGGCTGGTTTCGCCGGGTGAAAAACTCCGGTACAATAAAACCGTTCCCGAGGATCAAAATGAGATGGGCAGGGAAGGCCCTGAAAAAAGAGAGGATATTGTTATGAAAGAGAAAAATATGACCCGCCGCAGTTTTCTGAAAGCCGGTGCTGTGGCTTCGGCTCTGGGCATGATGGCCGCAGCCCCGGTGGCGGCAAATGCCGCTGCTCCCACAGTCACCGCAAAGCAGGCAGAGGATGAGGAGAACGGGCTGCTGGACTTTTTGAAGAAGCCCAAGTACATTTTCCTTTTTATTGGCGACGGCATGGGCACGGCTCAGATCCAGTCTGCACGGTTCTATAAGGGCACAGTGGAAAACAATGGGGCCATTACCGAAGCAGACCTGAGCTTTACCTCCTTCCCCGAGGTGGGCAGTGTGACCACCTACGACAGCACCTCGTTCTGCCCGGATTCCGCTTCTACTGCAACCTCTATTGCTACCGGCCACAAGACGGAGAGCGGTGTCATCAATATGTGCCCTTGGACCCGGGACGTGCCCTATGAGACCATCGCCGAGAAGCTGCACGCCCAGAAGGGCTATAAGGTGGGTGTGGTGTCTACTGTCAACATCGACCACGCTACCCCGGCTGCGTTCTATGCACACCAGAAGACCCGCAAAAACTATTATCAGATCGGCGTGGAGCTGGCAAACTCCGGCTTTGAGTATTTTGCAGGCGGTGAGTTCCAGAAGGTGAACGGCGATGGCACCGGCCCCAACAACCATGAGGTGGCTGCACAGGCAGGCTACAACGTGGTCACCACGCAGGCCGGGGCAGCTGCGCTGACTGCCGGTGCCGGCAAGACCCTGATCATCGCCGAGAATCTGGCGGACGGCAAAGCTATGAATTACGCCATGGATGCCGCCGCAGGCGAGTGGCAGCTGACCGATTACGTCAAAAAGGGCATTGAGCTGCTGGACAATACGAAGGGCTTCTTCCTCATGACCGAGTCCGGCAAGATCGACTGGGCCTGCCACGCCAACGATGCGGCAGCTTCTATCCACGATGTGCTGGAAATGAGCAACGCCGTCAAAGCTGCGGAGGAATTCTACAACGCCCACCCCAACGAGACCCTGATCCTTGTTACCGCCGACCATGAGACCGGCGGTATGGGTATTGGCTACAAGACCACCAACTATGATACCTTCCTCACCAACCTGACCCATCAGAAGATGTCCTACGCCAAGTTTGATTCCACTTATGTGCAGGGCTACATTGCCAACAAGACGCCCTTTGAGACGGCAATGGCCGATGTGAAGAGTGTCTTTGGCCTGACCCTGCCCACCGACCCCGATGCGGCCAATGCAGGCAAGCTGCTGCTGACCGATTATGAGGTGGAAAACCTGCGCAAGGCTTACGAGCGGACACTGGAAGTGGGGGCTTCTTCCCAGAGTAAGATGAGCCAGGAGGACTACGAGCTCTACGGCACTTACATTCCCTTTTCCATGGCCCTCTGCCATGCCATCAACCACAAGTCCGGTATGGACCACACCACCTACGCTCACACCGGTGCATCGGTGAATATCTACGCCAAGGGCGTGGGTGCCGAGAAGTTCCGGGGCGTGTTTGACAACACCGAAATTTACCACAAGCTGGCAGAGCTGACCAACGTGCAGTAAGCCGGATAGAAAAAGCAAAAAGAAAAATGCTCCGTCCTTCACCGCTGGGGCAGCGGGAAGGGCGGAGCATTTTATTGAGTCAAAAAATCAGAAGATCAGTCGTTGATCTCAGGGAAGCCTTCCAGCTTGGAAGTGCAGTGGGGGCAGCGGACGGCCTTGATAGCAATCTCGCTCTGGCAGTAGGGGCAGACCTTGGTGGTGGGCTCTGCGGGGGCGGGCTCTTCTTCCTTCTTCTTGTTGAAGAGGGCGTTGAACACCTTCAGGACGCTGAACAGCACAAAGGCGACGATCAGGAAGTTGATGATGGCATTGATGAACGAACCGATGCCGATGCCCACATCACCGATCTGGATGACCACATCCGAAAAGTCTGCATTGAAGAACAGGCCGATGAGGGGAGAGATGATGTCGCCCACCAGAGAATTCACGATGGCCGTGAAAGCCGAGCCGACGACCACACCGACTGCCATATCCAGTACGTTGCCCCGCATGGCAAAGGCCTTGAACTCTTCAAAAAACTTTTTGATGCCCTTGATCTCTTTTTCTGCCATAGCAATACCGCTCCTTTTAACGTCCGCAGGGGGACGGATTCATTATTACCAATATAATAACGGATTGGGCTGCATTTGTAAAGCTCAAACCTGATGAGTCTCGATCCACTGCTCCATTTCCTCTGCAATGGCCTTGATGCTGCCATCGGTAAAGGGAACTTTGAGCCCGGCAGTTTCGCAGAGCTCGGAGTAGCTGGCCAGACCGGCCCGGCGGACCAGACGGAGATACCGCTCCCATGCGTCCTTGTGGTCTTTCAGGCTCAGCAGGAAGAACTGCAGGGCAGCCATGGTGGACAGGCAGTAGTCGATATAATAGAAGGGGCACTCGTAAATGTGGAGCTGACGCTGCCAGCCTGCGCCCCGGCCATAGAAGGGCAGGTTATCAAAATCGATCCAGGGGCGGTACTTATGTTCCAGTTCCAGCCAGACCTGATTCCGTTCGTCGGGGGTCAGGTCGGGATTCTGGTACATCTTGTGCTGGAACTCGTCCACGATGCAGCCGTATGCAAGGAAGAGGAAGCTGTCCTCAGCGTGGAGCAGGGCGTATTTTTCGGTGTCCTTGCCGAAGAGCAGATGATGCCACGGAGCGGTGAGGAACTCCATGGACATGGAGTGGATCTCGGCACTCTCCATGCCGGGGCACTCAAGGTCAGCGGGAACCTTCGGGTCCCGCTCGGCCACATAGCCCTCAAAGGCGTGGCCGCACTCGTGGGTCAGCACATCCACATCGGCGGAAGTGCCGTTCCAGTTAGCAAAGATGAAGGGAGCTTTGTAGCTGGGCAGGCTGGTCATATAGCCGCCGGACATCTTGCCGGGGCGGCTTTCCACGTCGAACAGCTCGTTGTCCTGCATGAAATCGATGAACTCAGCGGTTTCGGGGCTCAGCTCGTGATACATGGTGCGGGCTGCAGCCATCCGGGCGTCGTAGCCTTCAATGGGGGAGGGATTGCCATCTTTGAAGGAGACCGGCAGGTCGGCAAAGGTCAGGTGCTGGATGCCGGTGCGCTTTTTGCGCAGCTCGATCACCTTTTTCAGCTGAGGGACCACATCGTTGGCCACCTGATCCCGGAATTTCTGAATCTCCTCGGGGCCGTAGCCGATGCGGTTCATCCGGACATAGGACAGCTCGCTGTAATCGTGGTAGCCCATGATTTTGGCCTGAGCGTTCAGGTTCTTGACGATCTTGGTGTAAAGCTCGTCCAGCACATCCCGGTGTGCATCAAAGTAGGAAGCCTCAGCCTCGTAGGCGGCACGGCGGACGGCGGGATCGGTATTTTCCTTGTAGGGGCCCAGCTGGGGGATGGTCAGCTGTTTGCCGTCCAGCTCCACCAGTGCACCGCCATACACCTGCTGATACTTGCTGACCAGAGCGTTGTACTCTTTTTGCAGGTCGAGAGTCCGCTCGTCCATGCTCAGCACAGCGTTCTTCATGCCGGCCACGCAGGTGGTGCCAAAGGCCCGGGTCAGAGCGTCCACATGGGGGTTGGAGAGGAAGGCCCGGCTGATCTCGGTGCTGGCATTGGACACAGCGGGGCTGTTCTCGTCAAAGAAGTCCTGCTCGGCTTTCCAGTAGGCATCCCGGGTGTCACAGGTGTAGTGGATATTGGCCAGATTGGATGCGGTGGTGTAATCGGCAAAGGCATGGCTTTGCTCGTAGTAAACGGCAACGATCTCCTCATCGCTGGCCGCTGCTGCGGCCTTTGCGGCCAGTTCTTTGCAGCGTGCAAGCAGTGCGTCGATGTCGGGGCGGGTATAGGTCATCTCACTGAATTTCATAGAGTGTGTCCTTTCTTATATGATAGTGAGACCATATTAGCACGTTTTTCAGGAAAGAGCAACAAAAGCCGTTCCGGTAAGCACTGACCCCAGCAAACAGGAAGCCCCTCGGTATTCGCAGTACCGGGGGGCTTCTTGTTAGCTATTTGGTGAGACTATGGATATTAATTGCTTACCTTTGCACCTTTATTATATGCTGTAGATGCACAAAAGTCAAGGAAATCCTGAGGGCACAAGGAGTGACATTTTGGCATTTTGGTCCAAAAGACTCTGGAACGGCAGTCGTTGGACTTCTCCGGGCAATGTGCTCAAAAACAGAAGCTTGGAATTGGCAAAGATGATGAAAGAATGAGATTGAAAGCAGGCAGAAAAAGGCATATAATAACGGTATCAACAGAGTAAGGCCATGTGCGTTAAGTGCCGCATCAACGGGGAGTTGTGCTGCGGACGAAGGGAGACCCGCGGTGCATGGCCTGCATCCCGCTGCTGCATGGACTTGGGTGCAGGCGAGGCCGTCTGCGGCCTGTCTGGAAGTGAAACTTGTTGGATTCACGCCCTCCTTTGTGCGGTTTGTCACATGGGAGGGCGTTTTTGCGTCCTGCCGTGGGTTATCCTTTTGGGAGGACAATTGATATGAAACAGTCGAAAACATCCGTCCGCACCCTTACCTTGCTGGCCCTGCTGGTGGCAATGAGCATCGTGTTCAGCCGGGTGCTCAGCATCTCCACCGGCTTTGTCCGGTTCAATCTGGGCAGCCTGCCGGTGCTGCTGGCGGCCATCTTCTTTGGCCCCGGGGCCGGTTTTGCGGTGGGAGCCGTGGCGGATCTCATCGGCGGGCTGCTGGCAGGCTACGCCATCAACCCGCTCATTACGCTGGGAGCCGGTGCCATCGGTTTTGTGGCGGGCCTTGCGTGGCGCAAACTGCCCGAATTGCGGCTGGGGCTGCGGCTCCAGATCAGCATCCTGCTGGCCCATTTTGTGGGCTCCATGGTCATCAACTCGCTGGCACTCCGCATTTTTTACGGCTATGCATGGAGCGTGCTCGTCGCCCGCATCCCTAATGCGTTGGTGCTCAGCGCAGTCAATACGGTGCTCATCCGGCTCCTGATGCAGAATGAGGGCGTCCGGAAAGCCCTCGGAAAGTAAGGCGAATACAATGAATTACGAATCGGCACTGGAATACATCCATGCGGTGCAGTGGGCGGGCCACAAGCCCGGCCTGACCCGCACCCGCACCCTGCTGGCGGCTCTGGGAAATCCCCATAAAAAGCTGAAATTTGTCCATGTGGCAGGCACCAACGGTAAGGGCAGCACCGCCGCTATGCTGGCATCCTGCCTGCGTGCGGCGGGGTATCGGGTAGGGCTGTATACCTCGCCCTTCATCAACCGGTTCAACGAGCGTATCCAAGTGGACGGAGCACAGATCGGGGATGAAGAGCTGGTGGAACTGGTGGAGCAGGTCAAGCCTGCCGCCGATGCCATGACCGATGTGCCCACCGAGTTTGAGATCATCACTGCTCTTGGAATGCTTTATTTTGCCCAAAAGCAGTGCGATATCGTGGTATTGGAAGTGGGGCTGGGCGGTACGCTGGACTCCACCAATGTCATCGACCCGCCCGAGTGCGCCGTCATTACGGCCCTTGGGATGGACCATGTAAAGGAGCTGGGCCCCACCCTTGCCGACATTGCCGCTGCCAAGGCAGGCATCATCAAAGAGGGGTGCCCGGTGGTGAGCTACGGCGGCGTGCCCGAAGCCGATGCAGTCATTGCGGCCAGAGCCGCCGAGATGCACGCCCCGCTGACCGTGGTGGATTTCAACGAGCTGCGGATAGACGGTGGAAATCTCGACGAAGTCACCTTTGATTTTGATGGCCTCGCCGGCGTAAAGCTGCCCCTCATCGGCAGCTATCAGCCGAAAAACGCCGCTGTGGCCATTACGGCCCTGCGGGTGCTGCGGAGCCGGGGCTGGAACATTCCGGAAGCCGCCATCCGGCAGGGGCTGGAAACGGTGAGCTGGCCGGGCCGGTTCGAGCTGCTGCGGCACAAGCCTGCTTTTCTGCTGGACGGCAGCCACAATGCCCACGGCATGAAGGCCACCGTTCAGAGCCTGCGGGACCGGTTCCCCGGGGAGAAGTTCGTGTTCCTTGTCAGCATTATGGCGGACAAGGATGTGGACGAGATGCTGGCCCTGCTGGCTCCGCTGGCAAAGCAGTTCG
>CALDNF010000212.1 GCA_937917475.1 uncultured Faecalibacterium sp. | reverse complement strand
TTCTTGGGCTGAAAAGTTCTCTTCATGGTTGTATCCTCCGTAAAAACTCGTCCCCTGATTGGGGTCATTCTGTGAGTCCCAAATGGGGACAGGCTTGCAATTCAACAGTATATCGCACACTATCCCCTTCTGTCAAGCATTTTTTTGGCTTTCCTGCAAACTTTTTGAGAAATTTTCTGTGAAAAGATTTTCAACTTTTTCACCATTTCCCGGTGGAAAACCTTTGACCCACAAGATATTGGGGCCGTTTTTTATCTTGGACACAAGGCAGATCCACCGGCGAAGATACGTCTTTTCTTATGTATATAAAATTACATTATAGAAATATAGACGCAGGGAGATTTTTGTGGTATACTAACCTGGTATCAGCAGCATTGTTGAAAACTTCAATGGAGTGGATGTTTTATGGATTCTTTCAAGGACGTTTTAGAGGCGGCCCAGAGCTACTGCAAAACGCAGATGGCGGAGCCGACTTATAATCTCTATATCGACGGCCTCGAGCCCATCAGCTTTGAGGACTCGAGCCATATCACCCTCTCGGTGCGCAACGACTTCATCTGCAAGATCGTCACGGACCGTTATCTCGGCCTGCTCAAAGAGGCCTTCAAAACCGTGCTGGGCTTTGATGTTGACATCACTCTGGTGGTGCCCAGCACTCCGCCCCACGAAGTGGTGCTGGCCCAGCAGTATGAGGCCAACCCCGCCTCTCCGCAGGGCAACTACGAATTCACCTTCGAGAACTTCATCAAAGGCCCCTCCAACCAGTTTGCCTTTGCTGCGGCACAGGCCGTGGCCGCAAACCCCTCCGGAGCCTACAACCCGCTGTTCATCTACGGCGGATCCGGTCTGGGCAAGACCCATCTGCTGACCGCCATCCAGACCGAGATCAAGCGCACCCACCCCGATTTTGTCATCATGTACGTCACCTGCGAGCAGTTCACCAATGAGCTGATCGCCGCCATCCGCGCCGGCAGCACCGAGGACTTCCGGATGAAATACCGCGTGGCCGACCTGCTGCTGGTGGACGATATCCAGTTCATTGCCGGCAAGGAATCCACGCAGGAAGAGTTCTTCCACACCTTCAACTCCCTGCACGATGCCCACAAGCAGATCGTTATTGCATCGGACCGCCCGGCCAAGGAGATCAAGAGTCTGGAAGAGCGGCTGCGCACCCGCTTTGAGTGGGGCCTGACCGCCGATGTGCAGCCGCCGGATTTTGAGACCCGGGTTGCCATCGTCAAGCGGAAAGCCGAGCTGCTCCATCTGGACCTGCCCGAGGATGTGGCCGAATTCATTGCCAACCACCTCAAAAACAACATCCGTCAGCTGGAAGGTGCCGTCAAAAAGCTGAACGCCTATTATATGCTGGAGGGCATCCAGCCTGTCATCAGCGTAGCACAGAATGCCATCAAGGACATCCTCAACGAGACCCAGCCGGTGCCGGTGACCATCGAGAAGATCGTGGGCGAAGTATCCCGCACCTTCAACGTCTCCCCCGCCGACATCCGGGGCACCAAGCGGAATGCCAACGTGGCATCTGCCCGGCGTGTCGCCATCTACATCCTGCGGGAAGTCACCGGGATGAGCATGGAGGAGATCGGCCGGGAGTTCTCAGGCCGCGATCATTCCACCATCGTCTACTCCCTGAAGACCATGGAGCGGGACATGAAGAACGACCAGC
>CALDNF010000211.1 GCA_937917475.1 uncultured Faecalibacterium sp. | reverse complement strand
GATGATCGATCTGGCCCGGGCGCAGGGCATCATCAAGGGCTACAAGACCCTTGTGGATTGGGAGAAGGCCGGGGTGAACCGGGTGGAAGCCGTCATTGAGCTGAACGTCAGCCCCAAGAAGAGCCGGGGCTTTGACGAGATCGCAGCCACCATTGCCGCCTTTGACGAGGTGGAGAGCGTGCTGCTGATGAGCGGCGGCTACGACCTGCAGCTGGTCATCAAGGGCCAGACCTTCCAGGAGATCGCCCTGTTTGTGGCAAAGCGGCTGAGCCCGCTGGACGATGTGCTGTCCACCGCCACCCACTTTGTGCTGCGCACCTATAAGAAAGAGGGCCGGCTGTATCAGGATGACGAGATCGATGAAAGAGAGTGCACGGTGCTGTGATGGATTATGATAAACTGATCGCCCCGGCCGCAAGAGAGATGCGGCCCTCGGGCATCCGCAAATTTTTTGATCTGGCCGCCGAGATGCCGGAGTGCATCAGCCTTGGCGTAGGCGAGCCGGACTTCAAGACCCCGTGGGCTGTGCGGGAAGCAGGCATTGAAAGTCTGGAGCATGGCCGCACCCGCTATACCTCCAACGCCGGTCTGAAGGAGCTGCGGGCCGAGATCACCCGCTACCTTGACCGCCGGATGGGCCTGAAATACGACCCCATCACGCAGGTGCTGGTGACCGTGGGCGGCAGCGAAGCCATTGATATGTGCATCCGGACGCTGGTGCAGCCCGGGGATGAGGTGATCATCCCGGAGCCCTGCTTTGTCTGCTATGAGCCCATCACCACCCTGTCGGGGGGCGTGCCGGTCCATGTGGCCTGCCGTCAGGAGGACGAGTTCCGCCTCCGTGCCGACGCCCTGAAAGCTGCCATCACCCCCAAGACCAAGCTGGTCATCATGCCCTTTCCCAACAACCCCACCGGTGCGGTGATGGAGCGGGAAGATCTGGAAGCCGTGGCCGAGGTGCTGCGGGACACCAACGTGATGGTGCTTTCGGATGAGATCTACGCCGAGCTCAACTACGGCCTGCGGCCCCATGTCTCCATTGCCACCCTGCCCGGCATGGCGGAGCGGACGATCGTGGTCAACGGCTTTTCCAAGAGCTATGCCATGACCGGCTGGCGGCTGGGCTACGCCTGCGGCCCGGCTCCTATCATCAAGATCATGACCAAAATTCATCAGAGTGCCATCATGAGCGCACCCACCACCAGCCAGTATGCCGCCATCACGGCCCTGAAGGAGTGCGACGGCGAGATCGACCGGATGCGGGACGAGTACAATATGCGCCGCCGCCTTGTGGTGCACGGCTTCAACGAGATGGGGCTGACCTGCTTTGAGCCCCGGGGAGCGTTCTACGCTTTCCCCTGCATCAAGTCCACCGGCATGACCAGTCAGGAGTTCTGCACCCGGCTGCTGGAAGAAAAGCATGTTGCCATCATCCCCGGCGATGCCTTTGGTGCCTCCGGCGAGGGCTACTGCCGGGTGTCCTACGCCTACTCGGTGGAGCATCTGACCGAAGCGATGAAGCGCATCCGTGCGTTTCTGGAAGAAAACGGCCTGAACAAGTGACCAAAGGAGGAACTTCCGGATGGCAAAACTGAACCGTGTGACCGTGCTGGCCCCTGCCAAGCTGAATCTGGCTCTGGACGTGGTGGGCCTGCTGCCCAACGGCTACCATAACCTTGATATGACCATGCAGGCCATCACCCTGTACGAGCGGATCGTGCTCTACCGGAGCAGCGGCCTGAGCCTGACTCTGCCCGGCAGCCCGGTGGCCGCCAACGACAGCAACACCGCCATCAAGGCGGCGGTGGCCTTCTTTCAGTACACCGGCCTGCTGGCAGGCGTGGATATCGTCATCCACAAAAACGTGCCGGTGCGGGCCGGCATGGCGGGCGGCAGTGCCGACGCTGCCGGTGTGCTGGTGGGCCTGAACACCCTTTACGGTGCAAGGCTGTCCATGAGCGAGCTCTGCGCTCTGGGGGCAAAGATCGGTGCCGACGTGCCTTTTGCTCTCATGGGCGGTACCTGCCGGGTGCAGGGGGTGGGCGATGTGATGAAGGCTCTGCCGCCCTGCCCGGACTGCTGGTTCACCGTGGTGATGCCGGATTACGGCGTCTCCACCCCGGAGGCCTTTGCGGCTTACGACAAGGTGGGCAGCTCTTCCCACCCCGACTGCGAAGCGCAGGAAAAGGCCATCCGTGCCGAGGACCTGCCGGGGGTCTGCGCCGCAGCGGGCAATGCACTGGAAGAGTGCAGCGGGGCCCGGGACAATGAGGCCATCAAGGCCGCATTGAAGGAGCATGGAGCCCTCACCGCCCTGATGACCGGCAGCGGTGCGGCGGTGTTCGGCATCTTTGCCGACGAGGCTTCTGCCCGCCGTGCCGCCGATGCTCTCAAGGCCCGCTGGCCGCAGGTCTATGTGGCGCAGCCCGACCGTGGCGGCGCACGGGTGGTCTCGCCGAGGTGGTGAACCTCTGCATAAACCCTCCCTCTTCTGCACATCCTACCCTCAGGAAGGGAGGTCTTTCTGTGCAGACCTTTTACAAAGTATGTCTGATCCTGATGATCGTCGGGGGGATCAACTGGGGGCTCGTGGGGCTGTTCCAGTTCGATTTTGTGGGCTGGCTGCTGGGCGGCAGCAGCTCCATCTGGTCCCGTATCGTGTTCACGCTGGTGGGCATCGCCGCCCTCTGCGGCATCCCGGTGCTCTTTGCCGACGATCCCGAATAAACAAAAAAGCTTCTGCGTTTTGGTTCGCAGAAGCTTTTGTTTTTTTTTTTTTGAGCTACCAGTTCATCAGGTCGGGCAGGGTCAGGGTCTCGTCCGAGCAGTGGGGGTCGGACGAGGAGGAGCCGGAAGCTTTTTCCACGGCCCGGGCGATCTCGCAGATGGCCGTGCAGTCCTCGGGCAGGTCGGTCTGGCTCCGGCCCGAATGGGTGAAGAGGATCTTTCCCTCCGGGCCCACCATCAGCGTCAGGGGTAAGATCTGCGGGGCGGAGCTGTCGTACCGGTAACCCGCCTCCCGGGCAGCTTTGTAGATCTTCTGGGCCGCAAAGCTCCAGCTCAGCAGGCCCCGGGTCTGCTCTACGCCCAGATAGCCGTACAACACGCCGGAGCCGTCGCAGATGACCGGGAAGGGAAACTCCGACCCCCGGGTGGCATGGGCCACGTCCTGCGCTGCCGAGCGCACCACGCAGGCCAGCCGCACCCCACGCAGGTTGGGCAGGGTCTTGAGATAGCGGGTGATGTACTCCCGGCTCACAGGGTGGTCGAACCCGGGCAGGAAGATCATGCACAAAGGCCGCTCCCCCTCGCACAGGGCATAGAAGTCGTTGCCGGGCGTGGTGGGGGTGTCATAGGTGAATTTCGGGATGCACGTCCCGACCAGATGCTCGGATTTCATGAAAATTCCCCTTTCGTGGTATAAAAAAATCCACACGCTGCCTCATTGCAAAAGGCCAGCGGTGGATGTGCTTTTATAAAAAGATCCCGCCCGGTCGTCTGCGGTCAATCAAACCTACCCTTGCGGACAGGTGGGTGCCCTGTCTCCGGGTTCGCGCTTCCTCATCGAGCCTTCATGGTCGACCCATGACGGGGAGGTCTGCAATCCACCGGGGAACTCCAAGCTCCCGTTGAATGATTAGTAGGATCATATAAACCGCAACAAATCGAGCCGGGCAGGAAGTCTTGCCGGGTAATTTGTCTGGGACGTTAACCGTCGATCTCGAACTGGTCGCTCAGCCGCTTCTCAAACAGCTTGCTGACTTCCAGCAGGGTCTCGTCGTCGTCCACAACGTCCAGATACTCGCCCTCGTCGTCCTCGCCAACGCTGAGGATGACCAGCTGAGCATCATCGTTCACATCTTCTTCGTCCTCGACATACTCGACGACAGCCAGATAATGCACGCCCTTATGGTCCAGTGCGTCGATCACCTCAAAAGTGACCTCGTTGCCGTCCTCGTCCTCAAGGGTCATCAGATCGGGCTGATACTCCTCTTCGGTGTTCGGGTTCTTGATCTCGTCTGCCATAAGTTCGTTCTCCTAAATAGATCAAAACTGATAAATCAAAGCATGATACGAAGCGGCGGCTTTGTGTGAGCTGCTGCTTGGTACGCCTATAGTGTAGCGTTTTTTTGCCCGCTCGTCAAGATGCTTTTTGCCAGAAAAGTGACAAGATTTTTTCACGTATTTTCCCCTCGCCTTACGGCCCCGGATATGGTATACTATTCTCTGTATACCGCCGGGACACCGGCGGGACGATATCAGGATATGAATCGGGAGGCAGGATTATGCCAAAGAAATATTTCCGCCGCCTGCTGTGCGGCGCATTGGCCGCTGCGGTGCTGCTGGCGGGGGCCGGGTGCAGTGCCTTCACCAACAAGGGCAGACCGGGCAAGGCCATCACCCGCCCTGCGGTGGATTCCGCTGAACTGCAGTTCACCCACCCGGCATCGGGGGACACGGTGGCAGTCTTCGACACCTCTGCCGGGGTGTTCAAAGCCGTGCTCTTCCCAAACGAGGCCCCGCAGGCCTGTGAGAACTTCATGGGCCTTGTGCAGGCCGGCTATTACAACGGCCTGACCGTCACCCGGGTGGAAAAGGAGTTCTGCATCGAGGCCGGACAGGGAGCCGACGGCCGGGGCACCACCATCTGGAACGGCAGCCGATTCCCGGCGGAAGTGTCTGACAAGCTCCACCACTACTCCGGGGCTCTCTGTGCCGCCCCGGATGCCTCGGGCCAGATGTCCGGCGTGTTCTACGTCATGGACACCCTGCCGGGCAGCGACTCGGTGACGCAGGAGCTTGTGGACCAGATGAACGCCGCCGCTTACCGGGCGGAGGTGGTCAGTGCCTACCAGACCGCAGGCGGGGCCCCCTACCTCGATTACACCGACACCGTGTTCGGGCAGGTGTACGAGGGGATGGAAGTGGTGGACGCCATCGGGCAGGCCGCAGTGGACGAAAACCAGAAGCCCGCCGAGGCCATCACCATCAACAGCGTTTCCATCGAGACGTATTCGTAACAGAAAAGGACACCGGGCTCAAAACCCGGTGTCCTTTTGCGTCGTGCGTATTTTTGCGGCTCACACCTCGCCGGGGTGGTTCTTCCGCCATGCGAGATAATTTTCAAGGATGACGGATGCGCTCACGGCATCCAGAATGGCCTTCCGCTTCTTGCCAAAGGTGCCGTTCTCGCTGAGGATGCCGGCGGCGGTGATGGTGGTCTGCCGCTCGTCCCACATCCGGATGGGCAGGCCGCTCTGCTTTTCCACATAGCCTGCCAGCTTCCGGCTCTTCTGGGCACGGGCCCCCTCGGTGCCGTCCATATTCCGGGGCAGACCGATGACGATGAGCTGGGCGTGGTTGGTCTCGGCGGCTTCGCAGATCTTTGCGGCCACCTTTGCCATGGATTTTTCCTCGATCTGGGGCCGCAGCGGGGTGGCCAGCATCTCGCTCATATCACTGACCGCAAGGCCGGTGCGGCTGTCGCCGTAGTCAACTGCTAAAATTTTCATGGAACGTCCTTTCTTTTGGTCCTTTTCCGGTATTGTACCACAGAATAGAAGTTCCTGCAATTTTGTGGTACAATATTTTCAAATCATCCGGGAGGGTTTGCCATGTTACATCTGCTTTTAGGCGGTTCCGGCAGCGGAAAGACCACGCTGCTCTACCGGCGCATCCGGGCCCGGGCCGAGGCGGGGCAAAAAAGCATCCTGCTGGTGCCCGAGCAGTTCACCTCTGCCACCGAGGGCCGCATCTACCGGGAACTGGGGGATGAGCTGTCGGGTCTGGTGCAGAGTTTTTCCTTTACCAGTCTGGCCGAAAAGCTCCTCTCTGCGGAAGGCGGCAAAGCCGTGCAGACCCTGACCGACGCAGGCCGGGCCGTGCTGGTCCGCCGTGCGCTGGAAGAATTGCAGGACAACGTCCGTTATTATTACCGCCATCGCCGCAGTGCGGCTTTCTGCCAGATGGCGGCGGAAACCATCGACGAGCTGAAGAGTGCGGGTCTGGACGGCGACCGGCTGGCAAGGCTTGCCCCGGTCTGCGGGGCCGAGAGCGGCAAGCTGGCAGAGCTGGCTTTGATCTTCAAGGGCTACGAGACCCTCCTTGCCCGCACCGGCATGGACCCCGCCGACCGGCTGGAGCTGGCGGCGCAGCGGCTGGAAGATGCCCGCAGCCGGGGCTCTCTGCCCGAATTTTTGCAGGACCGTGCCGTATTCATTGACGAGTTCGATACCTTCAACGCCCCCAAAAAGCGGCTCATGGGCGTTCTGCTGGCCTCCCTGCCCGACGTTACGGTGGCCCTCTGCGACGACGGCACCCCCATGGTGCCGGGGGACCTGGGGCTTTTCTCGGGGGCAAAGCAGGTGGCGGCGCAGCTGCGTCAGCTGGCCCGGAAGAACGGCGCAGAGGTGGCGGTCCCGGAGCTGCTGCGGCAAGACATCCGCCACCGGGATGCTCCCGGCCTTGCGGCCCTGACGGAGCTGCTGGAGACCGGCAGCTGCGAAGCAGCCCCCGCCCCGGAGCTGCGGCTCTTTGCCGCCCCCAGCCGGGAGGAAGAGGCCCGGGCTGCGGCGGGAGCCATCCGCCGCCTGATGCGGCAGGGAGTCCGCTGCGGAAAGATCGCCGTGGTCTGCCGGGATATCTCCAAATACCGGGCTGCCCTGCGGTATGAATTCCGGATGGCGGACATCCCACTTTACGGTGACGAACCCACCACCCCGGAGTTCAGTGCACCGGCGGCTGCGGTGCGGGCTCTGCTGGCTCTGGCCCGGGGTGCCGACCTGACCGAACAGCTCACCTCCCTTGCCAAAACCGGCCTGTGTGCCCTCACCGAGGCGGAAGTCTGCGCACTGGAAAACTATGCCTTTACCTGGTCGCCCACGGCGGCAGACTGGCACAAGCCCTTTGAGAAAAGTCCCCGGGGCTTCGGCGGTGCTGAGCTGACGGAGGAGGACGAAGCCAACCTTGCCGCAGCCGAGAAAGCCCGCAGCCTGCTGGTGACGGCAGGGGAGACCCTGCGCAGCAAGGTCAGGGGAGCCAACGCCGAGGCCATCAGCCGGGCAGTGTATTTCTGCCTGAAAGAGCTGGGGGCCGAGGAGCAGCAGAACGCCCTTGTGGAAGCCGCCCGCACTGAGCGGGGCATCCCGGCGGCGGAGGAAGCGGCCCGGGAATGGAACGTGGTCATGGGCCTTCTGGACGAGATGGCCGGACTGCTGGGAGACCAGAGCGTTACCGTGGCCGAGTACGAGGACCTCTTCGGCCTGCTGCTGCGGTCGTCGGACCTGGGGCACATCCCCCAGAGCCTGGACGCCGTGGTGCTGGCCAATGCGGGCAAGATGCGTCTGGACGAGCCGGACTATGTATTCGTGCTGGGGCTGGCAGAGGGGGAGTTCCCCACCGCTCCCGGCGAGAGCGGTCTGCTGACCCACGCCGACCGGGACGCCCTGATGGCCAATGAGATCGACCTGCCCGACTGCTTTGAAAACCGTGTGGTCCGGGAGCAGGTCTGTTTCTACAAGGCCCTCACCGCCCCCGCAAAAGGGCTCTGGATGAGCTGGCCCAAGGGAGCCGGGCTGACCCTCTGCTCGGCACTGGAACCCATCGTGGAGCTCCTGAGCCCGGCAGAGCCGGCCTTGGAACTGACCGACCTTGCGGCTACTCCTGCCGACGGATTGGACTGTCTGGGCGGCGGCTGGCCCCTCACCGACACCGAGCGGGCAAGCCTTGAAAAGGCCCTGCGCACCCCCGGAAGCGGGGAAGAGCCTGAGGGGCTGGCCCTGCTGCGCCGGATGGCCGAGGACCCGCCCCGGCAGCTGAGCGACCTGCACGCTCTGGAGACCCTGCTGGGGCGGCGGCTCCGCATCTCCCCCAGTCAGATGGAAAAATATTACACCTGCCGGTACGGCTACTTTTTGCAGTACGTTCTGGGCCTGCGGCCCCGGAAGCGGGCAGAGCTCTCGGCAGACCAGAGCGGCACCCTGATGCACTGGGTGCTCCAGATGGCTCTGGACCCGGCCCCCGGCCCCGACAACCCCTGTGCGGGCCGGATGGAGCCCTTTGCGGAGCTGGACGATGAGGCCATTGCCGCTCTGGCCGGGCTGCTGGTGGACGAGTACGCCCGCCGCTATCTGCCCGAGGACACCGCCCGCTTTGCCTACCTGCTCTCCCGGCTCAAAAAGAGCATGACCGGCCTTTTGTGCTACCTGAGGGACGAGCAGCGGCAGTCGGAGTTCCGCCCCGCCGCCTGCGAGCTGAAGATCGGCGGCGGAGAAGATGCCGTCCCGGCGCAGGTCTACCGCCTGTCGGACGGGCGCACCGTCCAGCTCATCGGCACTGTGGACCGGGCCGACGAGTGGGTGGAAGAGGACGGCACCCGCTGGGTGCGGGTGGTTGACTACAAGACCGGCACCAAAAAGCTGGACCTGAAAGAAGTTTACTGCGGACTGGACTGCCAGATGCTGCTTTATCTGTTCAGCCTGACGAGGGACAAGAGCGGACGCTTTACCGGCGCAGAACCGGCGGGCGTGCTCTACCTGCTGGCCGACCCTGCCCCCGAGACCACCACCCGCGCCCACGCCGCCCGCAGTGTGGAATATAAGATCGACGGCCTTGTGGTGGACGAGCAGCGGGTGTTCGATGCCATGGACGCAGAGGAGAGCGGGCGGTATCTGCCCTTCTCCTTCCGCAACGGCGCACCCAGCCCCTACCAGAAGGATAAGCGGGCCGACCGGACCAAACTGGACCGCATCCGGCTCCATCTGGACGACCTTGTGACCCAGATGGGAGAGCAGCTTTACAGCGGGCAGATCGCCGCAGAGCCCCTTGTCACTGGCCGCAGCCCCTGCCAGTGGTGCGATTACAGCTTCATCTGCTGCCACGAGACCGGCCGGGGCGAGCGGGAGCTGAACGCCCCCGCCAAGCCCTTTGAACCGGAAGAAAACGAAAAGGAGGAAACGCCGTGAGCACGACCCAATGGACCCCTGCCCAGCAGGCCGCCATCGAAGACCGGGGCGGTGCGCTGCTGGTCAGTGCGGCGGCAGGCAGCGGCAAGACGGCTGTCCTGACCGAGCGTGCCGTCCGTCTCATCACCGACCCCGAGCACCCGGCGGATGCCGACCGGCTGCTCATCGTCACTTTTACCAACGCTGCTGCCGCCGAGTTGCGGGCCCGCATCGGGCAGGCACTGCTCCGCCGCAGCCAGCAGGAACCGGGCAATGCGGCCCTCCGCCGCCAGCGGATGCTGCTCCAGCGGGCTCCCATCTGCACCATCGATGCCTTCTGCCTTGACCTGCTCCGCAGGCATTTTCAGGCGTTGGATATCCCGCCCGACTTCACCCCTGCCGACCCCGGCAGTGTGGAAGTGCTGCGGGGGGCAGCTCTGGCCGAAACGCTGGAAAACGCCTATCAGGACCCGGACTTCTGCGCCTTTGCCGACCTCTACGGCAAGGGCCGCACCGACCGTGCCGCCGGGGAGATGATCTTACAGGTTTACGACTTCCTCCGGGCCCTGCCGGATTACGACAAAAAGCTGGACGAGTTTCTGGCCCCGTGGCAGGAGGAAAACGGCTTTGCCCAGACCTGCTGGCATGACCTGCTGCTGGTGGAAGCCGCCCGCTGTGCCAAAGCTGCCCGGGAGCTGCTGACGGCGGCTCTGGCCGACTGCAAAGAGGACTTTGTGCTGGCGCAGGCCGATGCCGAAGCCAGCAAAAAGACCCCCGCCGCCAAGGCCAAGGCCGTGGCTTCCACCAACGAAAAGTTTGCGGAGCCGCTGGAACGGCTGGAAAATGCCGCTGCCCTGCTGGGCGAGGTGGAGCGGCTGGCAAAAGCAGGGGAGTGGGGCCCCCTCTATGACCGGCTCACCCCCTACGTTCTCGGGATGGAGGATGCTCCGGGCCTCAAGAACATGAAAAAACGGCTCACCGGAGAGCATAAGGCCGCCGTCAAGACCCGGGCTGATGAGGCTTCAGCCCTCTTTGGGCAGATCCTGGACCTCATCTCCTGCAGCGAGGCGGAAGCAGAGGCGGACCGGAAAGCGGTCCTGCCAAGGCTCACCGCCCTCTTTGCCGCCGTGCGGGACTTCGATGCACGGTTCGCCGCCAAAAAGCGGGAGCGGAAGCTGCTGGAATTCAGCGACTTTGAGCATTTCGCCCTCAAACTCCTGCGGGATGCCGACGGCCGCCCCACCGAGCTGTGCGGCATCATCCGGCAGAACTATGCCGCCGTCATGGTGGACGAATATCAGGACACCAACGCCCTTCAGGATGCCCTCTACCGCTGTCTTGCGTCCCCGGCGGGGGATAACCTGTTCCTTGTGGGCGACCTGAAACAGAGCATCTATCGGTTCCGGCAGGCCGACCCCAGCATCTTCCGGGAAAAGCTGGATCACTGGCCCATGCTGGCAGGCGGGGCCCGCCCCCGGCCCTTGGAGGGCACGGACGGCACAAATGCCCTGCTGGCCCTCGATGCCAATTTCCGTTCCGCTCCGCAGGTGGTGGATGGCATCAACTTTATCTTTGAGCAACTCATGACCCCCGACCTTGGCGATACCGCCTACGGCGACGGTCAGCGGCTGGTCTGCGGCGCACCCGGAGAATTTGCGGGCAGCGTGGAAGCGCAGTTCCTTCCCGACGACGAAGCCGAGACCGATGCGGACTGGATCGCCAAACGGATCGAAGAAATGATGGCATCCGGGGAACCGGTGCGGGAGGGAAGCTCCACCCGCCCGGTGCGGTATGAGGACTTCTGCATCCTGCTGGCGGCCCGGGGTGATTTCCCTGCCTACACCGAAGCGTTGACAGCCCGGGGCATCCCGGTCTACGCCGACGCCCGGGAGAACCTGCTGGAAGCGGCTCACATCCGGCCCCTCATCTCCCTGCTGCGGGTCATTGACAACCCGGCACAGGACATCTATCTTGCCGCCGTCATGCTGGGCCCCCTCTTCGGCTTCACCGATGACGATCTGGTGCGGCTGCGGGCCAAGACCAAACCCGAACCCGGCAGCCATGGCCGGATGAGCCTGTACGGTGCGCTGGTGCAGACGGTGCAGAGTGAGGACGACGATGCCTTTACCCGGAAAGTCCGGGCCTTCT
The DNA here is from genome assembly GCA_937917475.1 of uncultured Faecalibacterium sp. Taxonomy (GTDB): domain Bacteria; phylum Bacillota; class Clostridia; order Oscillospirales; family Ruminococcaceae; genus Faecalibacterium. The sequence goes on along the minus strand of CALDNF010000211.1, from coordinate 3,500 downwards.
ATGCCCGGCTCACTGCCCTGCGCCGGATGGCCCGCAGCGTCCCGGCAGAGCAGCTGATGGAGGAAATTTTTGCCTCTACCGGCTATCTGGCCGCTCTGGGCGTGATGGAGAACGGCACCCGCCGCCGGGAGGATGCCCGCAGGTTTGCCGCCTTCTGTGCCGGTGCGGGCAGCGGGGGCATCTCGGCCCTCGTCCGTGCCATCGACGCAGCGGCCCTTGCAGGCTCCACCGGGCAGGATACGGCCCCCGGCGGTTCCCGCCCCGGCTGTGTCAGCATCATGACCATCCACCGCTCCAAGGGCCTGCAGTTCCCGGTGGTCTTTGTGGCGGACACGGCCCGGCGGTTCAACGCCGTGGATACCCGCCAGCCGGTGCTGCTCCACCGGGTCTATGGAGCCGGGCTCCGGCTCCGCCCCGAGGAGGGCGAGGGCTCCTACAAGACCGCCGCCTATGCGGCCCTGTCCGGCGTCCACGCCCGGGAGATGCGCAGCGAACAGATGCGGCTGCTCTATGTGGCCCTGACCCGGGCGCAGGATAAGCTGATCCTGACCATCCCGCTGGGTATCACCAAAAGCACCAACCCCCTGACCCGGGCGGCAGCGTTTTTAGCCGCCGGGGCCGGGCAGACCCTGAACCAGCAGGCAGGCAGCTTTGCAGACTGGCTGCGTGCGGCATTGCTGGTCCATCCCAACGGCGGGCCCCTCCGCCGCCGGGCCGGAGATCTGGAACTGCCCTTCGTGGACACCCAAAGCACCATCACCATCACGGTGCAGGATGCCCCCCCGGAGGAGGATACGGTGGCTCCAGCTCCGGAGGAGCCCCGCCCGGAAGCTGCCCCGGACCCGGAGCTGACCGCCCGGCTGCGGGAGGGTTTTGGCTGGCAGTACCCGGCGGCAGAGCTGGCCGCAGTGCCTGCCAAGGTCAGCGTCACCAGCATCGTCCACAAGACCGAGCAGACCACGTTGGAACGGCCCGGTTTCCTCTCCAGAGACGGCCTGACCGCCGCCGAAATGGGCACCGCCCTCCACGCTTTTCTGGAGCACGCCGACTTTGCCGCCCTCGGCGATGCCCGGCAGGAGGGGACGGAAGCCCTGAACGCTGCCATTGAAACCGAGCGGCAGCGGCAGGTGAAAATGGAACTTACCCCGCCCGAGATCGCTGAAAAGCTGGATGCCGCCCGCATCCGCCGCTTTGTGCAGAGCGAAGCGTTTGACAGGATCCTCTCGGCCCGGCAGGTGCTGCGGGAGCTGGACTTCATCACGGCCCTGCCCGCTGCCCGGGTGCTGGTGGCGCAGGGCGTGACGGAGGAGCAGATGGGCCCCGAAGCCGCCGCAGCGCAGGTGCTGGTGCAGGGCATCGCCGACCTTGTGCTGGTGTACCCCGACCATCTGGAGCTGCTGGATTACAAGACCGACCGCCGCAAGACGGAAGCAGACTTCCTTGCAGCCTACCGCCCTCAGTTGGAGCTCTATGCCGCCGCCATCGAAAAACGCTTTGCTCCTCTCGGAATCACCTATAAGGGCATCTATTCGTTTGCACTGAATAAACTGATAGAAGCATGACAGGCCATCTGGAAGTATGACGGGGCGGCGGGGAGCTTTCCCGCGCAAGTGATTCGGGCCATTCCATCGCCCGCCCTACTGCCTGCGGCAGCAGGGTCCCACCCCAGCGGACACTTGCTTTGGGAAACTCCCCGACGGCAGCAACAGGCAAAGAGATTACACTTTGTGGGGATTGCCAAGGGCTCCCCTACCAGGGGAGCTGTCGAACAAAGTGAGACTGAGAGGTTGTACAGAGCAAAAGCTGAATAAAAAGAATAATTTTTTCAAAACTCGTATAAAAAACTCTTGACACACCCGGCGGGATATGGTAAACTATCCCGGTAAAGAAAGCAGCTACGGCCCGTGCCGCGCTCGCCTTGTGAGGGTCAGAAACCTCCGGGCTATACTCAGAACCCCCTTGCTTTTGGGCAGGGTGCGGATTTGTGCGAATTTATGCGCGGCTGTCCTGAAAATGGGCGGCCGCGTTTTCTATGCTAAAAACTGCAACACTATGGATCATTGTATTGGAGGTGCTTCATTATCGCTACCGCTGGAAAGTCGAAGGAGCTGGAGATCAACGGCCAGATCCGGGATCGAGAGGTTCGTCTGATCGGAGCTGACGGCGAGCAGAAGGGCGTTGTTACCATTCAGGTGGCAATGCGTGCTGCTGAGGAAGCCGGGCTCGATCTGGTCAAGATCGCACCGCAGGCTGTACCGCCTGTCTGCAAGGTGCTGGATTACGGTAAATACCGTTTTGAACAGCAGAAGAAGGAAAAGGAAGCCAAGAAGAATCAGAAAGTCGTCGAGGTCAAGGAGACCCGCCTTTCGCTCAATATTGACACCAATGACTTCAACACCAAGCTGAACCAGACGGCCAAGTTCCTGGCCGCCGGGCACAAGGTCAAGGTTTCGATCCGCTTCCGCGGCCGTGAGATGGCACACAGCGCACTGGGTGCCGACGTGCTCAAACGCTTTGCCGAGGGCCTGCCTCAGGCAAGCATGGATAAGCCGCCGGTCCTCGAGGGCCGCACGATGTCCATTCTGCTGATCCCGAAACCCAATAAGGACTAACTTTTAGGAGGAAACTCAAATGGCTAAGATGAAACTGAAAACTCATTCCGGCGCAAAGAAGCGTTTTAAGCTGACCAAGAACGGCAAGATCAAGCGCGGCCATGCATTCCGCAGCCACATCCTGACCAAGAAGACCACCAAGCTGACCCGTGGTTATCGTCAGCCCAGCTACGTCGATAAGACCAACGCTGAGACCATCAAGAAGATGCTGCCCTACGCCTGATAAGCGAGCCGCACGCAAATCCATGACACTTACCAACTACTAAAGGAGATAGAAAACAATGGCACGTATTAAAGGCGCAACGATGACCCACAAACGTCGCAAGAAGATGCTGAAGCTGGCTAAGGGCTTCTACGGCTGCAAGAGCAAGCACTTTAAGATGGCCAAGCAGCAGGTCATGAAGAGCGGCAACTACGCTCTGGCTGGCCGCCGCATGAAGAAGCGTCAGTTCCGCAACCTGTGGATCTGCCGCATCAACAACGCAGTTCGTCCTCTGGGCATGAACTACTCCACCTTCATGGCTGGCCTGAAGAAGGCTGGCATCGAGCTGAACCGCAAGATGCTCAGCGAGATGGCTATCAACGATCCCAAGAGCTTTGCTGCTCTGGTCGAGACCGTGAAGAACGCCTAATCAGAAGTAACAATGAGACGCTCGCACATTTAATATGCGGGCGTCCATTTTGTATCCGGAGCTTTTTGCGGCGGGCAAATAGCACTTGGGGGCTGCGCCCTGCCGCAAAGCAGACTGCTGTGGCAGACGCAGCCTTTTTTGCTGTGATGAAAGATGGTATTTATGGAAAAGATAACGAGCCGTGAAAACGCAAAAGTCAAATACGCCTGCCGCCTTTCGTCCAGTGCGGCATTCCGCCGCAGCGAGGGCCGCTTTC
>CALDNF010000210.1 GCA_937917475.1 uncultured Faecalibacterium sp. | reverse complement strand
TGCCCAGTTTCTGGAGATACTTCATCATAAGACACATTCCTCCTTAAAGAATGTTTTCCTTTTATGGCGGCTCTGGTTGAAAAACCGTCCATAATTGCGTAACAATATCTTAACACATTTTAAGGAAAAAAGAAAGTACCTTCCGATAAATTAAATATATTTTGCTTCAAAAATCCTTGTTTTGGAACAAAAGTGTAAAAAGAATTTGGATTGTCTGCACAAAATTGCATTTTGCACTGAAAAATGTTTTCTTTTTCGATGCTTTTGATCTGCCCTCTTGCATCCCGGAGCGGAATCGGGTACTATACTATTAGATGAAACACCGACTGATTGGGAGGATTTTCCAGATGGAATGGACTGACATTCGCCTTACCGTTGCCAAGGCCGACGCCGACAACGCCGAAGCTGTGGCGACCATGATCGCCGAAGGCGGCATTTATATTGAAGATTACAGTGACATCGAGCAGCAGGTGGCCGAGATCGCTCATGTGGACCTGATCGAGCAGGAACTGCTGGACAAACCCCGGGATACGGTCATCATTCATATGTATCTTGAGCCGGGTGCTTCGCCCATCGAGACGCTGGCCCTGATCTCGGCCCGGATGGAAGCGGCAGGCATCGCCTATACCGTGGAGACCGAGGGCGTGGAGCAGGAGGACTGGCAGAACGGCTGGCGGAAGTACTACCACCCCATGGACATCGGCAGCCGGCTGGCCATCGTGCCTTCCTGGCAGGAGTACGACACCGACCGGGTCAAGCTGATCCTCGACCCGGGCCTTGCCTTTGGCACCGGCGGCCATGAGACTACCAGCCTCTGTCTGGAAGCTCTGGATGAGCGGGTCAGGGGCGGCGAGCGGGTGCTGGATATCGGCACCGGCAGCGGCATCCTTGCCATTGCGGCCCTCAAGCTGGGGGCTGCCTGCGCCGAGGGCGTGGACATCGACCCGGTGGCCGTCCGCACTGCAGGCGAAAATGCCGCCCTCAACGGGGTGGCCGACAAGCTGACCGTTCTGGTGGGCGATTTGTCCGACAAGGCCAGCGGCAAATACGACATCATCACCGCCAACATCGTTGCCAATGCCATCATCAGCCTTGCCCCTGCCGTGCCCGGCCTGATGGCGGAAGACGGTACGTTCATTGCCAGCGGCATCATCGACAGCCGCAAGGAGGAAGTGATCGCTGCCCTCAAGGCCGCCGGCCTGACCGTGGAACAGGTCAAGGAAAAGCGGGGCTGGGAGTGCATCGTCTGCAAGAAGTGATGTGAGGAGAAGCTATGCCGCACCGTTATTTTACCACTGAGATCGCCGACGGCACCGCCCTGCTGCGGGGAGCCGACGCACACCATCTGGCCCGGGTCATGCGGGCAAAGCAGGGAGATACTGTTATTCTATGTGACGGCAACGCCGTGGAATACACTGCCACCATCACCGGCTTTGGGGATGAGACCGTAGAGTTCGCCGTGGAGCCGGGTTATCCGAGTGCCGCAGAGCCGGACGTTGAGGTGACGCTGCTGGCGGGCTACCCCAAGCAGGACAAGCTGGAACAGATCATCCGCCACGGCGTGGAGCTGGGATGCAGTCATTTTGTGCCCTTCTTCAGCCGGTACTGCGTGGCTGCCCCCAAAAAAGAGGAGCAGAAAAACGAGCGTTACAACCGCATTGCCTTTGAAGCCGCCAAACAGTGCGGCCGGGGCATCCTGCCCGATGTGGCTCTTCCCCTGCCCAACTTCGGGGCGGTCTGCCGCAGCCTTGAAGGATACGATCTGGTCCTCTTCTGTTATGAGTGCGGCGGTGCACCCCTCCGGGAGCTGATGGCGTCCCTGCCCCGCCCCGAAGGCCGGAAGCCGAAGGTCGCCATCATCACCGGTGCCGAGGGCGGTTTTGCAGCCGAGGAAGCCGCAGCCGCAGCCAAGGCGGGGGCAAAGACCGTGGGCCTTGGCCCCCGCATCCTCCGCTGTGAGACGGCCCCCCTTGCGGTGCTTTCCGCTGTCATGACCCTGACCGGAAATCTGGAATAAGACGCAAAACAAAAATGGACAGCCGCCGGGCTGTCCATTTTTGCTGTCAGAATTATTTGGAATCGGCTTCCCGCAGGGCCTTTTTGGTTTCCAGCAGGCTTTGAGGGCTCATGGAAAAACTGCGCACTCCCAGATGAAGGTACTGTACGGCACTGTCGGGATTGCCTGCCGCAAGGCCGCAGATGGTCACCGGAAGATTCCGGGGCTTTGCGGCGTCCAATACCATGGTGATGAGCCGCTTCATGGCCGGGCTGGCGGGGCGGTAGTAGTGCTCCACCATGGCGATCTCCCGGTCAACGGCGTGGGTGTACTGGGTCAGGTCATTGGTCCCGATGACAAAGAAATCACAGCCGCAGGCCGCAAAATCTTCTGCGGTCAGGCAGGCGGAGGGGACGCTGAGCATCACGCCGAAGGGGGTGTTCTCGTTGAACTCCACCCCCCGCTCCCGCAGGGTCTGGCGGCTGTGTTCCACCAGACGCATGGCGGCGTTCCAGTCCTCTACATCGGTGACCATGGGAAACATGACCCGCAGCGGGCCCCGGGCCGCTGCCCGGAGCAGGGCGCAGATCTGGGTTTCGAACTGGCGGGGCCGCAGCAGGCTGCTGCGGATGCCCCGGAGCCCCAGCTTGGAGGACTGCAATCCCTGAAAAGCATCGGCCACCGTGCGGTCTGCACCAAAATCAAAGGTGCGCACCGTCACCGGGCCGCCGCCCGCCGCAGCAAGACAGGAAGAGTAAAATACATACTGTTCCTGCTCGTCCAGAGCGTGGCCGGGCATCATCATGTAGCTGCTGCGCAGCAGGCCCACACCCTGCGCCCCCAGCCCCCGGGCCGTGGTCACATCCTCCGGGCCAAAGCAGTTTGCAAGAAGCTCGAACTCCTGATTGTCCTTTGTACGGCAGGGCAGGGCGCAGAGGGCATTCAGCTCCTCGTTTTCCCGCTGGATATCGCAGATGCGGGTCACAGCCTGCTGCCGGGTCTCGGCGTCCGGGTCCAGCATACACTCGCCCCGGGCGGCATCCAGAATAACGGTGCGGCCGTCGCAGTCGTCCAGAAATTCACTGCCCACCTGAATAATGGCCGGGATGCGCATGGACTTTGCCAGAATCGCCGCATGGCTCTGACCGCTGCCCTCGGAGGTAATGACGCCGAGGATCATTCCGCTGCGGACGCTGAACAGGTCGCTGGGCATCAGGATGTCAGTAGCAATGATCACCGGGTGGTCCAGTGCCTGCCAGACCCGGGGACGGTTGCTCAGGATGTTCAGTACCCGGCGGGTGGCATCAAGGATGTCCACGCTCCGCAGCTGCATATAAGCGTTGTCCTTCATGTTGGCCAGCTGCTCAGCGTAGCGGTGGCCCACTTTGCTCATGGCCTCTGCTGCACCGATGCCTGCTTTGATCTGGAACTGGACGTTCTGCATGAATCCCTCGTCTTCCAGCATCATGCTCTGAAACAGGAAGATGGCCTCTTCGGCGGGACCGGCCCGTTCCATCATCATTTCCAGCTCCTGCTGGGCCGTTGCAACAGCAGCGTCCAGCATCTTCTGCTCCCGCTCCGGGTTGAAAGGCCCCCGCCCGAACCGCTCGACCGGACGCTGCAGGCGGCTGACCTGCCCCAGTACAAGGCCCGGAGAAACCGGTTTGCCCTGATATACCTTCATGATTCGATCACCTCCGGTGGGATGGGCCCAGTCAGTGTTTCATAGACCAGAGCCTGCAAAAACGTGTTGGGCAGAAGTGCGGCCCGGGCGGCTTCCACCGCCGTTCCGCTGCCCTCGAACAGCGGGGTGAACTTCTCGATCCGGCTGCGGTCGCAGGCGGCAAGAAAGGCTTCTCCCAGCGTCTGTGTGGTGTAGAATTTTGCAGGGTCAACGCCCAGATCCTCGGCAGCGGCTTCCAGCGGGGCCAGATCCTTGTCCTGCATATTGGCCAGCAGAAGGGCGGCATCCGCCGTCAGGGTCACCGGATACTTTTCTTTCACGGCCCGCTGCACGGCGTCGAACTTTGCCCGGAACCGGGCGGCATCGCCGGAGCTCTCAGGACCGGAATCCACGGCGTAGGCGCAGCCCCGGAGCCGCCCGAAGGCCCGCAGGGTATCGTAGTAGCCCAGCTCAATATTCCGCCGGGCGATGTCGGGGTCAAAGTGAAGGATGTCCCCCAGCTCCCAATAGCTCTTGATCAGGGTGGTGGGCAGGCCGGTGCGGTTGGGGCGGGTGATGCCCACGCCCTCAAGGTCCACGCAGACCAGCTCATCAGCTCCCATCTTCTTGGCAAGGCCGGTGGGCATATTGTCGCTGTAGCCGCCGTCGAGGAATTTTACCCCGTCGATCTGCCGGGCCCGCAGAGCCGGGAAACAGGCGGCAGAAGCCAGCAGGTAGTCCTTGACCTTTCCTTCCGGGATCTCTTCCAGCGGCAGCTCCCGGGCTTTGAGGCCCCGCTGTTCCACCGTCACCAGACCAAACCGGATGGGAGAGGCCCGCAGGGCTTTTTCGTCCAGCACCCGCTCCACGATCTCTTCCAGCGGGGTCACATCCATGCCGCCCATCCGGACGGCGTCTTTCAGAAAGGCGTGGAGCTCGGAGAGGTCGGCATTTTCTTCGGGCAGCTCCATCACATCCTGACTGCGGATGGTCAGCCACATGTCCCGGGCCGTCTCGTAAAGGTCCAGCGCAAACATGGCTCCGTTCAGGCTGCCCACGCTGGTGCCGGTGATGATCTGGGGCCGCCAGCCAAGCTCGGCCAACGCCCGCCAGACGCCCACCTGATAGCTGCCCCGTGCACCGCCGCCCGCCAGGACCAGAGCCTTTTTGGAATCTTTTTTCTGCGCCATGTCTGCCGCCTCCCTGCCCCGGCCCGGAAACGAACCGGTTTTTTCAAAAGTATAGCATATTTTCCGGAAAATTTCTCCCTGTTTTTGTAACAAAAAACATGGTATAATTTTTACAGGAATGAAAAACTCAGGAGGCATCTATGCACTGCAAGGAATGGATCTTTGATATGGACGGCACTTTGACCGACAGCATGGTCACGGTATGGGAAAATGCGCCGCTGGCTCTGTTGGAGCGATACGGCAAAACGCCGGAGCCCGGCCTGCACGATATCCTGCTTCCCATGGGGATGCGGGAGAGTGCGGAATACCTGATCCGCCGCTACGGTCTGCCGCTGGACGAGACCAATTTTGCAGATGCGCTGCGGGATACGGTGGCAGACCTCTATGAAACGGTGGAGCTGAAGCCCGGCGTGCGGGAAATGCTGGAATTCCTCAAAGCCGAAGGGGCACGCTGCTGCATTTGCTCCAACACTTGGTCGGAACAGTGCCGTACAGTTCTGACAAGGCTTGGCATCGCCGATTACTTTGAATTTTACATCGAGGCGCAGGGCGCAAAGAGCAAGCATCATCCCGAGGTGTTCTTTGAGGCACTGCACCGTCTGGGCGGCAGCGATCCGGCAGAATGTGTTGTCTGTGAGGATGCGGTCTACTCTGCCCGCACCGCCCACGCCGCCGGGTTCCGGCTGGTGGGCATTGCCGACTGGTGCAGCCGTGCGGATGAGACCGAAATGCGGCAGCTCTGCGACCGGTTCCTTACCGACTGGACCCAGACCGGCTGGAAAGAGCTCTGACCGCCCGAGCGGGCGGAACCGCTCAGGGCAGCTTCCGTGCCGCCTGCTGCTCCAGCCATGCCCGGAACGCCGTCCGGGTCTCGGCCTCCCGGCAGCGGGGAACCGGGACAAGGGCCCCGCTCTGCATCCGAAACTCCCCTTCTGCCAGCTGTTCCACGGCTTCCATATTGATGACATAGGAGCGGTGATGCTGGTAGAACCGCCCATCTGCCAGCAGGGGCCGGGCGACCTCGGAAAAAGGCACCCGCAGGGACAGCGAGGTGACTGTGCTGCCGTTTTTGCGGTGAAAGTGGACGATGTGATGGGTACATTCCAGATATTCGATGTCCGCATAGGGCAGCACGCAGATGCCCTCCGCCGTGGTCACCGAGACCACCGGGCCGTACTCGGGCTCCACGGCACGGTCCAGCAGAGCCGCCAGCCGCTCCGACCGGAAGGGAATGAGCAGGTACTGCATGGCATCTACCCGGAAGGCGTTGTAGGCGTAGGCCGGTGTTTTGGCCAGAAAAGCCAGTGGTGCACGGCAGTTTCGGCAGCGGAGGATGCTGGCCGCTTTCAGCCCGGCAGGCACCGGACTGCCGGGAACTTCAATGAGCTCGATGAGGTAGAGCTCGTACCGGGCACCCTCTTCGTACTGCCGGACCAGAGCCTCGGCCCCTTCCACCTGCTCCACGGCACATTCGTCGGTGCGGCGGGCAAAATATTCCATGCAATGCCGTCGGATCCTGCTGAACAGCAGGCCGTCCGGGGTGCAGACTGCAATGCGAAAGATCATCTTGAAATGCCCTCCTTTGGGCTGTATGGCCGGGGCTTGCTTTTTGCAGCCCGGCGGAGTATGATATCAGAAAAAACAAAAAGGAGATACCGCCATGAACCAGCCTCTTGTCAGCATCATCCTGCCGGTGTACAATGCCCAGAACCATCTGGCCCGCTGCATCGAGAGCATCTGCGCTCAGACCTATCGGAACCTTGAGATTATCATCCTGAACGATGGCTCCAAGGACAACAGCCTGCCGGTCTGTGAGGAGTACCGGAAGAAAGACTCCCGCATCCTGCTGGTGGACAAGGCCAATTCCGGCGTGTCGGATACCCGGAATCTGGGGCTCCGGCTTGCGTCCGGCGAGTATATCCAGTTTGTGGACAGCGATGACTACATCGACCCGGACTACACCGAGCATCTTGTGGCTGCTGCGGAGTCCTGCCACGCCGACCTTGTCATTGCACCCTATAAAATGGTCATCACGCCGGAGGCCACCAAGCCCGGGCAGGCGTTGGAAAAATTGCAGGAAAAGCTGGGCATCGAGCCCGAAGAAAAGGCCCCGGAGATCCGGGAATACGGTTTTCTGCCGGCCGGAGTTATGGACAAGGACACCTTTGCCCTCCGGCTGATGGACAAGCCGGCGTCCTATTTCTACAGCGTGCTCTGGAATAAGCTCTACCGCCGTATCCTGCTGGTGGGCAACGACATCCAGTTCACCAGCGAAGTGCGCTGGGCGGAGGATCTGGTCTTCAACATGCAGTATATCCAGTATGCCGAGGTGTTTGCTTCCATCGACCAGCCCGGCTACTACTATGTGCAGAATCCCCAGAGCATCTGCCACACCCAGATCAATCCTGCTGCCATCGTCCAGAACAAGGTGCAGGTATTCCGTTACTATAAAGAGCTCTACACCCGGCTGGGAATGTACGATGAAGTGCGCCCCCAGCTGTATAAGTTCCTTGTGGATATTGCGGAGAGCACCTACCCCTCCGGGCCCTTCAAAAAGGCCATTGAGGAAGCAAAGGCGTATTGGAAAGAGCATCGCAGTGAACTGTAAATTGAGATAAAACAAGCGGGAGACCGGCAGGTCTTCCGCTTACTTTGTGGGCTTTTGCTTCGTACAACCTCTCAGTCTCGCTATCGCTCGACAGCTCCCCTGGTAGGGGAGCCTCTGGCGAAGAGGCGAAATTTCACGAAATGCCAAGGCCTCCCCTCAATAGGGGAGGTGGCATCCCGAAGGGATGACGGAGAGGTTGATTTTCCTTATTATGCTCCGATGGCGGCGCACTTCTTTGCCAGCCAATCCCGCTCTTCGTCATTCAGGCGGGGGGCAAGCTTCTCGAAGACCTGACGGTGGTAGTTGTTCAGCCAGGCCAGCTCGTCCTTGGTCAGAACGCCCGGCACGATGGGCGAGGTGTCGATGGGGACATACATCACCGGCTGGAAGGCAAGGAACTCGCCGTACTGGTTGGTCTCCTTGTGGATGCACTCCAGCTCGTTCTCGATGCGGATGCCGACCACGCCGCCTTCATAGACGCCCGGCTCGTCGGTGATGATCATGCCCGGCTTGAACACCACGGTGTTCCGGCCGTTCAGAGCGTGGGGGCCCTCGTGAACGTTACCCACAAAGCTGACACTGTGGCCGGTGCCGCAGCGGTAGTTGATAAGATGCTGCCACAGGGGTTCCCGGGCAATGGTATCCAGCATATGGCCGTCGCAGTAGTTCAGCCAGACCGCCTTTGCAATGTCGATGTGGCACTGTAAGGTCCAGGTGTAGAACAGCCGCTCGTCCTCAGTCAGCTCACCCAGCGGATAGGTGCGGGTAATGTCGGTGGTGCCGTCCATGTAGGTGGCACCGCTGTCCACCAGCAAGAAACCCTTGGGCTCCAGCTTTGCGTGGTCGGCCTCGGTGGCGTGGTAATGCATCATGGCGGCGTTGGGACCGTAAGCGGCAATGGTGTTGAAGCTCTCAACGAGGAACTTGTCTTGTGCGCTGCGGTACTTGTGGAGGATCTCGTCTACGGTCAGCTCCGTCAGCTCTTCGCCTGCGGCCATCCGCTCTTCCAGCTCCTTCTCGAACCGGACCATGGCCACGCCGTCCCGGATGTGTGCCTCCCGGGTGTGTGCCAGCTCCACTTCGTTCTTGATGCCCTTCATGGGCAGCAGGGGGTCGGCCTCGTCCTTGACGGTGAGGGCAGCGTTCTGCTCGAGGGTGTTATAAATTTCAAAGTTGACGCTGGCAGGGTCCACCAGAACGGTCTGAGGCTCGGTGACGGAGGCCATATACTTCACCACGTCATCATACTCTGCCAGCTCCACGCCGTTCTTCTTCAGCTCGGCAGCAGCTTCCGGGGTGACCCGGGCGGTGTTGATGAAGAGGGTGGCCTTGTCGGGGGTCACATAGCAGAAAGCCATAGCATAGGGTGTGCAGTGGATGTCCATGGCACGGAGATTCAGCAGCCATGCCAGATTATCCAGCTTACCCACGAACTGTGCGGTGCAGCCCAGCTCCTTCAGCTTTGCACGGAGCTGGCCCAGCTTCTCGGCGGGGGAGAAACCGGCGTATTCCTTGCTAAGGATCCAGGCCGGGGTGGCGGGCAGAGCGGGACGGCCTTCGGTCCAGAGCTCGTCTTCCAGATGCAGGGTCTTGATGGTGCAGTGCTTGGCATCCAGAGCCTTCTGCAGGCTGCGCACCAGACCGCAGGAAGCGGTGAAGCCGCACAGGCCCAGAGCCTCGCCCTCATTCAGGGCAGCGGCGCAGTACTCCTCTACGGTGGGCACACCCGGCTCGCCCATCTTTTCCAGCTCGATCTCGGTGCCGGCCAGCTGCTTTTCGGCCTGCACAAAGAACCGGCCGTCGGCCCACAGGGCACTGCCGGTGCGGGTGACCACGAGATTGGAGTTTTCGCCGGTGAAGCCGGAGAAATATTCCCGGGAATTGTAGTGGGTGGGCAGGTACTCGCTGGAGTGCGGGTCGCCGGTGGGGATGATATAGGCGGCGCAGCCCTGTGCCTCCATGGCGGCACGCAGAGCAGCAACACGCTCGTTGACAGTATTCATACTCATGAGAGAACCCCTCTTTCTGTATAGCCGGAAAAACCGTCCGGCAGCGGTGGTTTGCTGTCTGTTATTGTAGCATCCTTGGGGCAAGAATTCAATCCGCCTTGCCCGTTGCCCGGCTTCTGTGGGCGTTTCTTGTCTTGCAGAAGGCCAAAACGCAACCAAACTGCAAAAAATGTTACAAATTTTTCTTGAAAAACCGCCCTATCCCATTGACAGACTTGTTATAATAGGAGTGTAGGAATTTTATGAGCCAGCACTCTGCGGCTCTGACTGCTTAAAAGTCCGCAGGGACTTTGCAAAAAAGAAAGAGGCAATTCAAATTATGACCAAGATCGATATTTTCTCCGGCTTCCTTGGTGCCGGTAAGACCACTCTGATCAAAAAGCTCATCAAGGAGTCCTTTGCGGGCCAGAAGGTAGTCCTGATCGAGAACGAGTTCGGCGAGATCGGCATTGACGGCGGTTTCCTGAAGGAGTCCGGCATCCAGATCAATGAGCTGAACGCCGGCTGCATCTGCTGCTCTCTGGTGGGCGATTTCCGTGCCGCCCTGCAGCAGGTGGTGGAGCAGTATCACCCGGACCGGATCGTCATTGAGCCCTCCGGCGTGGGCAAGCTGTCCGATGTGACTCGTGCCGTGGAGGGCGTGGCTGAGCATCTGGATGTCCAGCTCAGCAGCTTTGTCACCGTGGCCGATGTGAACAAGGTCAAGATGTATATGAAGAACTTCGGCGAGTTCTACGATGACCAGATCAGCCACGCAAGCTGCATCATCCTCAGCCGTACCCAGAATGCCACCGAGGAGAAGATCGCCGCTGCCGTTGCCATGCTGCGGGAGAAGAACCCCACCGCCACCATCGTGACCACCGCATGGGATGCCCTGACCGGTGAGCAGATCCTCAAGGCCATGTCCACCAAGGATGATTTCAAGGCAGAGCTGATTGAGATGGCTGCCAAGGCCAACGCCGAGCACGCCCATGAGGATGAAGAGGAAGAGCATCACCACCACCATCATGATGAAAATGGTGTGTGCAGCTGCGGCCACCATCATCACGATGACGATGAGGAAGATGAACACGAGCATCATCATGATCATGATGAGGAGGATGATCACGATCGCGACGGCCATTGCTGCCATCACCATCATGACGATGACGACCATGACCACGAGTGCTGCCATCACCATCATGATGATGACCACGATGAGCATGAGCATCATAACGGCCACTGCTGCCATCATCACCATCACCACGATCACGATGCCGATGAGGTGTTCACCAGCTGGGGCGTCGAGACCGCAAAGAAATATTCCAAGGCTGCCATCGAGCACGCCCTCACCGAGCTGGATACCGGCAATTACGGCATGATCCTCCGCTCCAAGGGCATCGTGGACGGCGGCGCAGACGGCTGGCTGGAATTCGACTACGTTCCCGGCGAGTGGGAAGTCCGTTCCCGCAGCGCAGACGTGGGCGGCAAGCTGGTGGTCATCGGTTCCAAGCTGGACGAGAAGGCCATTGCAGAGCTGTTCGGCTGCTGATTCTGACTGTGTAAGGAGCAACCATTTATGGCTAATGAAATCCCGGTTTACCTGTTTGTCGGCTTCCTCGAGAGCGGCAAGACCAAATTCATTCAGGAGACCTTTGAAGACCCCAATTTTGACTCCGGCGACAAGACCCTGCTGCTGGTCTGCGAGGAGGGTGAAGAGGAGTACAACCAGAAGAAGTTCGCCTTCCCCGGCGTGACCCTTTACAACCTTGAGGACAAGGCAGAGCTGAACCCCCAGAACCTTGCCAAGCTGGCAAAAGAAGCCGATGCAGGCCGTGTGGTCATCGAGTACAACGGTATGTGGCTGCTGCAGGATCTGGCAAATAATCTGCCCGAAAACTGGATCGTCTACCAGTGCATCGCCACGGCCGACGGCACCACTGCCCTGACCTATGCCCGGGACAACTCCATGCGGAGCCTGCTGCTGGACAAGATCGCCCGCAGTGAGCTGATCGTCTTTAACCGTGCCGAGGCCGTCAACAACGACGCCGCCCGGCAGGAGCTGCACAAACTGGTGCGGCAGGCTTCCCGCAAGTGCGATATCGCCTATGAGTTCGCCGACGGCAGCGTGGCCTATGATGACATCCCCGACCCCTTGCCCTTTGACATCAACGCTCCGGTCATTGAGATCCCGGATGACGATTATGGCATCTGGTACATGGACTGTCAGGACGAGCCCCAGAAATATGCCGGCAAGACCGTCAAGTTCCTGGCGCAGGTCTGCCAGACCAACCGGGCCGGCAAAAACAGCTTTGTCCCCGGCCGGTTTGCCATGACCTGTTGCGTGCAGGATATCCAGTTCGTCGGCTTCCCCTGCTCTTTTGATGGCTATAAGGCTCTGGAGCAGCGTTCCTGGGTGGTGGTCACCGCCAAGGTCGGCTATAAGTTCCACAACATCTACCGGGGCAAGGGCCCTGTCCTCACGGCTCTGTCGGTGGAACCGGGCACGAAACCCCTGAACGATGTGGTCACGTTCTCTTAACATCAAAAAGGAGGCCTCGCTATGAAAACCCTGTTTCGTATTCTGGGCACTGCGGCTGCTGTGGCTGTCACCGGTGCCGCCATCGTTGTGCTGGATAAGATCCTGAACGAAAAAGACCCGCTCCATGTGGAGCAGGTGGAGTTCCCCGAAGAAGCCGAAAAGGACACTGCTGAGGCCGCCAAGACTGCCGAAGCTTACGCCGAAGGCGAGGCCAAGGCCGCTGAGGCTCCCGTCGCAGCAACCCCCGAAACCAAGGCTTCTTCTGCCGTCCCGGCGACTCCGGCTCAGCCGGAAGAAGCTGCACCGGAACAGCCCGCGTCTGCCTCTGCTCCGGAGCAGACGGCTCCGGCCTATGATCCGGACGCCCCCAACCCGAACCCTGTGGAGGCCGGCCCCGCCGTGGCTCCGAAGGATGAGAATGGAAAGTTCGACCCCACCAAGATCGCCGACGCATCGGATTTCGGCGACTGGGAGGAGCAGGGCTGCAAAGGCTGAGCTCCGGATTTCGATGAGCCCGATCTGAACCAATAAATAGAACCGCCCCGCAGGCTGAAAAACCTGCGGGGCGGTTTTGTATTTCTGGTGCGCTCGAGGAAGCTTGAACCCCCGACCTGGATAATTGTCCTTAGCACAAGGACAAAAACAAAATGGAAACCCGAAGCTTGCCTGTGTTTTGCATCAAAAAGAAAAAAGTGCGACTTTTCTTATAAAATAAATAGTATTGCAAAAAAATGAGATGAAAAATAGAAAAAATGCGATTTTTCAAGTGCGCTTGTTTAAAAATGAAATGGATTCAAGGATTGAAAGTGTACAAAAATCAGGCGGTTTTTTGGGCGTTATGTTAGATAAACCGCAGAAATGAACGCATCCCGAGGACAAATTTTGCAAAAAACCTTTTCTTTTGCGGAAAGGAGCGGTATAATGCGGCCAGAGCACAAGGGAGTGCAAAGTTCCAGAAGGAGAAACGGACATCCCTTGTGTATTTTTAGAATGTGACGCTTTAGCGAATTACAGAACTAAAGTGACAAAGAGAGGGGAAACATCTATGAGATTCAATCGTTGCATTTCGCGCCGCAGCTTCCTGGCAGCTGCCGGTGCTGCCTCCGCAGCACTGGCTCTGACGGCCTGCGGCGGTTCTTCCAGCTCGGTGGCAGCTTCCTCCGCCTCCGGTTCCACAGCCTCCTCTGCAGCTGGCACTGCACAGGGTGGCACCCTGAACATTATGCTGGAGACCGAGGTCCAGTCGCTGGACCCGCAGGTGGCCACCGATGGCACCTCCTTTGAGGTCATCGCAGACTACACCGATGGTCTGATGCAGATGGATGCAGAAGGCGCAGCGGTCCCGGCCATTGCAGAAACTTATGATATCAGCGAGGACGGCAAGACTTACACGTTCCACCTGCGTGATGCCAAGTGGGCCAACGGCGAAGCCGTCACCGCTGCCGATTTCGTGTTTGGCTGGCAGCGTGCAGTGGACCCCGCCACCGCTTCCGAGTATTCCTATATGCTGTCGGATATCGGTCAGGTGGTCAACGCTGCCGAGATCATTGCAGGCGAGAAGCCCGTCACCGATCTGGGCGTGACTGCTGTGGATGACAAGACGCTGGAGGTCCAGCTGAATGTTCCCGTCAGCTATTTCCTGAGCCTGATGTACTTCCCCACCTTCTATCCGGTCAACGAGGCGTTCTACAACACCTGCAAGGACACCTTCGGCACCAGCCCTGACACAGTTCTGGCGAACGGTGCCTTCAAGCTGACCGATTACCAGCCCGCTGCAACGGCCTTTACACTGGAAAAGAACCCGGATTACTACGATGCCGACAAGATCGCTCTGGATGGTCTGGCCTATCAGGTCATCAAGGACAGCCAGCAGGCACTGATGAGCTATCAGACCGGTGCTCTGGATATGACGCTGCTGAACGGCGAGCAGGTCGAGCAGGTCAAGGATGATCCCGAATTTACCAGTGTGGGTGCCGGTTACCTGTGGTACATCAGCCCCAACATCAGCGGTGTGCCGGATCTGGCCAACGAGAACCTGCGCAAGGCCATTACCTTTGCACTGGATCGTGATGCGATTACCGGAGATGTGCTGAAGGATGGCTCTGCACCCTGCTACACCGCTGTTCCGCCGCAGTTCGCCACCGGTCCCGACGGCAGCGATTTCTCTGCCGACCAGACCAAGTTTGCCGACTACTGCGCATACGATCCCGACAAGGCCAAGGAGTTCTATGAGACCGCCAAGAGCGAGCTGGGCAAGGATTCCTTCTCCTTCGATATGGTCGTGGATGCTGACGATGCACCCCAGAAGGTCGCACAGGTCGTCAAGGAGCAACTGGAGACCACTCTGGAGGGCTTTACCTTGAACCTGACCGTCGAGCCCAAGAAGCAGCGTGTGCAGGATATGCAGGACGGCACCTTTGAGATCGGCTTGACCCGCTGGGGTCCCGACTACGCCGACCCGATGACCTACCTTGGTATGTGGGTCACCGGCAACTCCAACAACTACGGTCTGTGGAGCGACGCCGATTACGATGCCATCATTGACGAGTGCACCACCGGCGATCTCTGCACCGATCCCGAGGGCCGCTGGGCAGCTCTGTACGAGGCC
>CALDNF010000209.1 GCA_937917475.1 uncultured Faecalibacterium sp. | reverse complement strand
CTGCGGGGCGACGGTGCTGTTCTGATCAACGCCGACGGCAAGCGTTTCATCGACGAAGTGGGCACTCGTGACGTGGTTTCCGCCGCTGAGATCGCACAGCCGGGCAGCTACAGCTGGCTGGTGGTGGATCAGGCCATGGTGGATGCTTCCAGCGTCATTCAGGGCTACATCACCAAGGGCTACACCGTGACCGGCGAGACCTATGAGGAGCTGGCCAAGGCTATGGGCGTGGACGAAGCCACTCTGGCTGAGACCATGAACACCTGGAACAGCTATGTTGAGGCCAAGAACGACCCCGACTTTGGCCGTACCAGCTTTGCAAACCCGCTGGATACCGCTCCCTACTACGCCATCAAGGTCACTGCCGGTGTCCATCACACCATGGGCGGCCTGAAGATCAACAACAACACTGAGGTGCTGAAGGCTGACGGCAGCGTGATCCCCGGCCTGTTTGCTGCCGGCGAAGTCACTGGCGGCGTCCACGGTGCAAACCGTCTGGGCGGCAACGCTGTGGCTGACTTTACCGTATTCGGCCGCATTGCAGGCGCAGCTGCCAGCGACTACGCTGCATGAACAGCCGCAAGTCCGCTGACGGTTCCGGCGCAAAAAGCCGGAAGCCGTGGCTGAAAAATCTGATCTTTGCTCTGGTGATCCTGCTGGCTGCTGCCCTGCTCTTTTTTGCACTGCGCAGCCGGAAGCAGGAGCCGCAGCTGGAAGCCCTTGTGGATTTCGGCAACGGCATCACCGAGCGGCTTCCGCTGGACGAGGATCATGATTATCTTTACGACGTGGACAACTACGTCGTGCATCTTCAGGTCAAGGATGGGGCCATCGCCTTTCTCGACAGTCAGTGCCCGGACCATGTGTGCGAGCAATTCGGCTGGCTGAGCGAGGAGGACGCATGGGCAGCCTGTGTTCCCGCCGGGGTCTATGTGCAGATCGTCCCGGCAGAAAACAGCTGATCTTCCCGTTCCGTCCCCTGCATCAGGAGCAGCACTCCGAAGTTTTTCCGGAGTGCTGCTTTTTTGCGCTCAAAAGTCGATTTTATTTGTATCATTTTAGTGAAATGAAATCTGGACGCTTGTGTATCTTTGCAAAATGCGATACACTACTCTTACTGAGATCTTTTGGGAGGGGCAGGGTCTGCCCTGACCTATAGACATAGGAGGAATTGCAAGCATGATCTGGAAAAAGAAGAAGGATGCCCCGGCTGCATCCGCTGAGCCTGCTGCCGAGAACAAAGGCGGCGTTGTTCCCTTTGTGAAACAACACTGGAAGCCCCTTGCCGCTGCGGCCTGCATCATTGTCGTGGGAGGTGTGTTCCTATTCGAATCCAAGGAAGCAAAGCCCGCCAGTGTAGATACCAGCTATTCTGAGACTGCCCCCGTGCGGCAGGATGTCTCCAACACCCTCAGCGGTACCGGCACACTGAATCCTGCCAACACCTACATCGTCAAATCGTTGGTGGACGGCAAGATTCTGAGCGCAGGCATTGAGGAAGGCGACGTTGTGGAAGAAGGCACCGTCCTCTACACCATCGACAGCTCCGACGCTTCCACCAACCTGCAGAAAGCAGAGATCGCCCTTCAGCAGGCCCAGCGCAGCTACGACAAAACCGCAGACCGCCAGTACGTCCGTGCCGAAGTAGACGGCACGGTCAGCAGCCTGAAAGTTGCCAAGGGAGACGAGGTGACCAGCGGGCAGGAGGTGGCCGTCATCCGGGACAACTCCAAAATGCTTCTGACTCTGGATTTCCCGGCTGCGGATGCCGCCAATTTCTCGGTGGGGCAGTCTGCCACCGTCACACTGGACGGCACCTTTGAGACCCTGACCGGCACCGTGACCAAAGTGACCGGTACCGATGCTCTGAGTACCGGCAACCTGCTGGTTCGTACTGTGACCATCTCGGTGCAGAACGCCGGCGGCCTGACCACCGCACAGGCGGCCACCGCCTCCATCAACGGCGTCAACTCCATCGCTTCCGCCAGCTTTGCCTATCAGGCCGAGCGCACCCTGACGGCTCAGGCATCGGGCACCGTGTCTGCCATCAATGTGCAGGAAGGCTCTGCCGTCAGCTCCGATACCATTCTCATTGAGCTCAGCGGCGACGACCTCACCGAGGCCATCCAGTCTGCCTCCGAGACTCTGCAGAGTGCCCAGATCTCCATGGAGAATCTACAGGACACCATGAACAACTACACCATCACTGCTCCCATCAGCGGCACCATCATTGAGCGGGAAGCCAAGCAGGGCGATGCCATGACCGCCGGTGCCACCCTCTGCACCATCTATGACCTGAGCTATCTGGAAATGGTCATCAATGTGGACGAACTGCAGATCAGCTCCCTGAGCGTGGGCCAGAAAGTGCAGATCACGGCTGATGCTGTGCAGGACCGCACCTACGTCGGCACGGTGACCCGTGTTTCTATGAAGGGCACAGCCAGCGGCGGCACCACCACCTACCCGGTGACCATCCAGATCGACGACATCGACGGCCTGCGCCCGGGCATGAACGCTAACGCTGAGATCGTGGTAGCCGAGTCCAAAAACGCTCTCTGCGTTCCTAATGCTGCCATCGTCCGGGGCAGCTATGTTCTGGTGACCAAAGACTCTCCCAGCGCAGCCAACGCCGACGAAAGCATGGAAGCCCCGGAGGGATACGTTTACGTTCCGGTGACCACCGGTGTCAGCGACGACGACTACACCGAAGTGACCTCCGGCCTGTCCGAAAGCGATATCATCGCCTATGACCCCAACTCGGTATCGGACAGCTATTATGACGACGGTTCCATGTCGTTCTTTTAATTAGGAGGAGCTCTGATGAGCGCATTGATCGAATTTGATGCGGTGTGCAAGTATTACCAGATGGGTGACACCACGGTAAAGGCCGCAGACCACATTACCATGCAGATCGATAAGGGCGAGTTCGTGGCCATCGTGGGCCAGTCCGGCTCCGGCAAGTCCACCTGCATGAATATCATCGGTTGTCTGGATGTTCCCACCTACGGCACCTACAAGCTGAACGGACGGGACGTGGGCAAGATGAACCGGAACGAACTGGCATCCATCCGGAACGAGATGCTGGGTTTCATCTTCCAGCAGTACAATCTTCTGCCCCGGCTCAATCTGATGGAGAATGTGGAAGTTCCCCTTATCTACGCCGGCATCCCCCGCTCCGAGCGGCACCGCCGGGCCCGGGAGGTACTGGAACAGGTGGGGCTGGGCAATAAGCTGAAAAACCG
>CALDNF010000208.1 GCA_937917475.1 uncultured Faecalibacterium sp. | reverse complement strand
GGCTGCTGCACTCGTTTTTTCCTTGTGCAACAGCCTCTTTTTGTGGAAAATTCAATCCGTCGCTCTGCCGTACCATGCAGCAGAAAGCTTCCAGGAAAGGCCGTAGACCAGCAGGACGATCAGGAGAACCGGAATCGTCACGGCCGGGGTAAGATGGGCGATGGCATGATTCAGGGGGCTGCTTCCGGCAGAACTGAAACCCAGCAGCCCGGCAAAGAAGGCGATGAATACAAAGTAGAAATACCGGGCCTTATGAGTGCCGAACCGGTAGCTCAGAGGCAGGAGCAGGGAATTGGAGACCAGAGGAACGATGGTGGATTCGATCAGAAGCAGGACCGCATATCCTCGGTCGAGCCCATCGCCAAACAGTGCCAGAAGGATGGCTGCGGCGGCAGAACTGAGGGCGGTGCAGCACAGCCCCACAATGTATTTGGAGGAGACCAGAGCAGTCCGGCTGACCGGGAAGGTCAGGCTGTATTCGGTCCAGCCCTCTGCGCTGTCATAAGATAACAGGGTCATGGGGGAAACGCCCAGCAGGAAACAGGCATAGATCATGAATTCGCCGCTTCCCTCGCCGCTGTACAGCTGAACTGCGGCAACCACGAACATGACGCCGGATGCCAGAAGAAGTGTCCGGCCATAAGCGATGCACTGGTACCATTCTTTCAAAAACAGACCTTTCATCCGTTTTCCTCTCCTTTCACCATCTGAACAAACAGCTCTTCGATGCTTACCGGGGTCAGGGCGGCGGTTTCCGGTATCCCGCCCCGGCGGACCAGAGCTTCTGCGCCGTAAGAAGTGACCCGGCGGCGGAGGACAGCGGCAGACGGTAGAGCTTCCAGTTCGGCCGCACTGCCATGCCAGAGGGCGTATTCCTCCCGCAGAGTGTCCCGGTCCTCACAGAGGAGCAGCTGCCCTTTGTGGAGGAAAGCAATGGTGTCGCAGAGCTTTTCGAGGTCACTGACAATATGGGAGGAAATAAGGATAGAGTGGTCCTCGTCCCGGGCAAAATCCAGCAGAAGATCGATCAGCTCATCCCGGATGACGGGGTCAAGGCCGCTGGTGGCTTCGTCCAGAAGCAGGAGCTTTGGGTGGTGGGCCAAGGCAATGGCAAGGCCCTGCTTCATCTTCATGCCCCGGGAGAAATCGTCCAGTCTTTTGTCATCGGGCAGCTCGAATTTCCGGCAGAGGTCTGCATACAGGGCAGCGTCCCAGTTGGGATAGATCCCGGCCATGACCCGGCCGACCTGAAGGGGAGTGAAACAGGGTGGGAGCCCCGGCTCATCCAGCACCACGCCCAGATCCGCTTTTGCGGCCGGGTAGGCTTTCTGGAGCTCTTCACCCAGCACGCTCACGCTGCCGCCGTCGGCGGGGCAGAGACCCAGGATCAGATTCATGGTGGTGGATTTGCCTGCGCCGTTTTCTCCCACAAGGCCGCAGATGGTGCCGCCGGGCAGTGTCAGGTCAATGGGCCCGAGGGTAAAATCACCGTAGTGCTTGGTCAGGCCGCGCAGTTCCAATGCGTTCATCGTATCACTCCTCCCATAGCAGGTCCAGCATTTCGCTCAGCTGGGCCTTGTCCACTCCGCAGGCCGCCGCCAGACGGACTGCCTCGGAGAGATGGCTTTCGATCTGCTTCAGATGCTCTTCCCGAAGCAGTTCGGTGTTCTTTGGGGCCACAAAAAAGCCCTTGGCGGGCACGGCGTAGAGAAAGCCCTCTTTTTCCAGTTCATCGTAGGCCCGCTTTGTGGTGATGACACTGATCCGCAGATCCCGTGCAAGCCCCCGGATGGAAGGCAGAGCCTCGTCAGCTTTTACTTCGCCGCTCAGGATCGCCGCCTTGATCTGCGCATAGAGCTGTTCATAGATCGGCGTGCCGCTTTTGTTATCAAGAAACAGATTCATAACAGCCTCCGTTGTGTTATCTGTACATATACAGTATATACAGATAACACAGAAAAGTCAACCTCTTTTCCGTGCTATCTTTTTTCATAAAATCATGTTACAATAAAATGTATCTGTAACAAAGGAGTACCGCCATGAAAAAGCTGAAAGCGATGTATAAAAAATATATGTTCCACCCGATTTTATATAAAACGGTCACCCGCACCTCCATTGTGGCGGTGCTGATGCTGCTGTGGGACCGCTATGTCAGCGACGGCGTGTTCTCCATGTGGGAGGCCCCGGGCTTTCTGCTGGGAATGGGTCTGCTGGCCTGGGCCTGGGTGGATTATCTCCGGCTGGACGGTGTGACCATCCACCACCTGCTGGAAGAGCTCAAGATGGCCAAGCCCAAAAAGAAGTTCTACGCCACCAAATCCATCGTGGATTACGCCGATGAAAAGATCGTCTCTTTTGAGGAACTGGAACCCGAAGAGCGCATCTATTGCAGTATGCTCTCCAACCTTGTGTTGGGGCTGCCGCTGGTCATCGCAGCCCTCATTGCAGGGGCGATGTAAGGGGGCGGCAGTATGGAGGAATCACGCAAGCGGCTGGTGGTGGGCATCCTTGCCCATGTGGACTCGGGCAAGACCACCCTTTCGGAAGCCATGCTCTACCGCTCCGGTGCCATCCGGAAGCTGGGCCGGGTGGACCACAAGGATGCTTTTCTGGACACCGACAGCTTGGAAAAGGCCCGCGGCATCACGATCTTTTCCAAGCAGGCCCTGCTGACTGCGGGGAAAACGGATATCACTCTGCTGGACACCCCCGGCCATGTGGATTTTTCCACTGAGACCGAGCGGACTTTGCAGGTATTGGATTATGCTGTGCTGGTCATCAGCGGCACCGACGGCGTGCAGAGCCACACCGAGACGCTCTGGCGGCTGCTCCGGCGGTATCATATCCCCACCTTTGTGTTCGTGAACAAGATGGACCTGCCCGGCCCCGGCCGGGAGGAACTGCTGAGCCAGCTCAGCCACCGGCTGGGCGACGGCTTTGTGGATTTTGGGGCAGACCCTGCCGCCCGGGACGAGGCACTGGCCCTCTGTGATGAACGGCTGATGGACGCCCAGCTGGAAAATGAAACGCTGACGGCGGAAGATATCATTCCCGCCATTGCCCGGCGGCACGTTTTTCCCTGCTGGTTCGGCGCAGCACTGCGGCTGGACGGCGTGGACGAGCTTCTGGCAGGTCTGGACGAATACACCCGCCCGGCCCCGGCGTTGGAAGCCTTCGGGGCCAAAATTTTCAAGGTCTCGCAGGATGAGCAGGGAGCCCGGCTTACATGGCTGCGGGTCACCGGCGGAGAGCTGAAAGTCAAAGCCCAGCTTTCCGGTGAGACCGACGGAGAACCATGGACGGAAAAGGCCAACCAGCTCCGGCTTTATTCCGGCGCAAAATATACCCTTACAGAGGCCATCGGTCCGGGGCAGGTCTGTGCTGTTACCGGCCTGACCAAAGCAAAGCCGGGGCAGGGCCTTGGGGCAGAGCGGGACAGCGACCTGCCGGTGCTGGAGCCGGTGCTGAGCTATCAGGTGCTTCTGCCGGAAGGAGCAGACGTCCATGCCGCCTTGGGCAAGCTCCACCGCATTGAAGAGGAAGAACCTCAGCTCCATGTGGTCTGGAACGAGATGCTGGGAGAGATCCATGTCCAGCTCATGGGGGAAATTCAGCTGGAAGTGCTGAAAAGCCTGCTGGCAGAGCGGTTCGGGCTGGAAGTGGAGTTCGGCCCCGGCGGTATCCTTTACAAGGAGACCATCACCGAGCCCATGGAGGGGGTGGGCCACTATGAGCCTTTGCGCCATTATGCCGAAGTGCACCTCAAGCTGGAGCCCCTGCCCCGGGGCAGCGGGATGCAGTTTGCTGCCGACTGCCGGGAGGAAGTTCTGGACAAGAACTGGCAGCGGCTGGTGCTGACCCATCTGGAAGAAAAGCAGCACGTCGGCGTGCTGATGGGAGCTCCCCTCACCGATATGAAAATCACCCTCATCGCAGGCCGGGCCCACCTCAAGCACACCGAGGGCGGCGATTTCCGGCAGGCCACCTACCGTGCCGTGCGGCAAGGCCTGATGATGGCAAAATGCCAGCTGCTGGAGCCTTGGTATGCGTTCCGGCTGGAAGTCCCGGCGGAAAACCTGGGCCGGGCCATGAACGATATTCAGCGGATGGAGGGCAGCTTTGACCCGCCGGAGACCTCGGCAGACGGTCAGTCAGCCACCCTCTCGGGCACGGCACCGGTCACCGCAATGCGAAGCTACCCGATGGAAGTGGTCAGCTACACCCGGGGCCGGGGACGCCTGAACCTGACGCTGGACGGCTACCGCCCCTGCCACAATGCGCAGGAGGTCATTGCAGCGTCCGGATACCAGCCGGAACATGACCTTGACAATCCCGCTGACTCGGTGTTCTGCGCCCACGGAGCGGGCTTTGTGGTGCCTTGGGATCAGGTGCGGAGCCATATGCATGTGGACAGCGGCTGGGGCAAGACCCGCCCTGCTCCGGAGGAAGAGGCTGCACCCCGCCGACGGCAGATGGCGGCATACCGGGCAACGCTGGAAGAGGATGCCGAGCTTCTGAAAATTTTTGAGCAGACCTACGGCCCCATCAAACGGGACCCGCTGGCAGCGTTCCGCCCGGTGGAAAAAGCCCCCCGGCCCGATTTTGCCGCCGAGCAGTGGACCATTGCCCCGGAATATCTGCTGGTGGACGGCTACAACATCATCTTTGCGTGGGACGAACTGAACGCCCTCTCCAAAGAGAGTCTGGATACGGCCCGCAAAAAGCTGGCAGATATCCTGTGCAATTATCAGGGCTTCAAGAAGTGCGTCCTCATTCTGGTCTTTGATGCCTACCGGGTGCCGGGCAGCCCCGGCTCCATTGAGCAGTACCATAACATCCATATCGTCTACACCAAGGAAGCGGAGACGGCGGATATGTTCATCGAGCGGGTCACCCATGAGATCGGCAAAGAACGCCGGGTCCGGGTGGCCACCTCCGACGGCATGGAACAGATCATCATTCTGGGCCATGGTGCTCTCCGGGTGTCGGCCCGGATGTTCCACGAAGAGGTGCAGGAGGTAGAGCGGGAGATCCGCCGCTATGTGCAGGGAGAGGAGTAATCCCATGGAAAAGCTGACGCTGGAAAACGTGATGCAGACCATCCCCATCCGTCCCCGGAACAGCCACAAGGGCAGCTTTGGCAGCGTGCTGGCCGTGGCCGGGAGCTTGTGGTATCGGGGAGCAGCTGCGCTGGCCGTGGAAGGAGCTCTCCGCACCGGGGCAGGCATTGTGACCCTTGCCAGTGTGGAACCGGTGCTGACAGCGGTGACGGCCCGTCTGCCCGAGTGCTGTCTCTGCCCTTGTGAAATGGGAGCCGAGGGCGGCATCTCTCCGGAAGAGCAGAATCTGGAGCGCATCCGCCGCCAGAAAGCTTCTGTCCTCCTGTTGGGACCTGGGCTGGGAGGCAGTGCACAATCTGCCGCCCGGGCGCAGGAGACAAAGCGGCTGGTGGAACGCCTGCTGCCGGAGTTTCCGGGCAGCGGAGTGCTGGATGCCGACGGCCTCAACGCCGCCGCTCTGCTGCTGGCAGAGGGGAAAAACGTTCCCCACCCGGCAGGAGAGCTCATCGTCACCCCCCACCCCGGAGAGATGGCCCGGCTGACCGGGCTGAGAACGGCAGACTTCAACGAAAGCACGGAGTCCCGGCGGGAAACGGCATCACGCTATGCCCGGGCGTGGAACGCCGTGGTGGTCCTGAAAGGAGCAGGCACGGTGGTGGCTGCACCCGATGGACAGACGGCAGTGAATACCACCGGTAACCCCGGCCTTGCCCGGGGCGGCAGCGGGGATGTGCTGTCCGGTATGGCGGCGGCCCTGCTGGCCTGCGGCCTGCCTGCCTATGAAGCGGCCTGCGCTGCGGTCTGCCTCCATGGAGCCGCTGCCGACCGTGCTGCGGTACGCCGGGGAGAATATGGGATGCTTCCCCACGACCTCTTGGAAGAGCTGGGCGGCATTTTTGCAGAATACAGGCGATAAGAAAAGCCCATCCGGCAGGCAAACCGGATGGGCTTTTGTCATGTGCTCAAATTCAATCAGTAGGCGATGCCCCAATAGACCATAGCCTTAGCGGGCTTGCCGCAGCAGGGACAGACATCGCTGAGGTGCTCCTGCTCGAAGGGCATACAACGACTGGACAGACCAGCCTCTTCCTTCATCTTCATCTCGCAGGCCAGATCGCCGCACCACATGGTCTTGATGTAGCCGGTGTTGGCCTTGGCCAGAGCCTTGACCTCCTCCATCGTGGTGGCGGACCAGGTGCGGCTCTCACGGTTCTTGAGGGCACGCTCGTACAGGTCCTTGCGCAGGGCTTCCAGCTGGGCCGGGATGGCAGTCTCCAGCTCGTCCAGAGAGACGAAAACCTTTTCACGGGTGTCACGGCGGACCAGAACGCACTGGTTCTTTTCCAGATCCTTGGGACCGATCTCAAGGCGCAGAGGCACGCCCTTCATCTCCCACTGAGAGAACTTCCAGCCGGGGGCGTTGTCGCTGTCGTCCAGCTTGACCCGGGCGTATTTGCTGATCTTCTCAGCCAGCTCAGCGGCCTTCTCGGACACGCCGGGCTTGTGGGCGGCGATGGGAACCACAACGACCTGAATGGGGGCCACGGCGGGGGGCAGAATCAGACCGTCGTCATCGCCGTGGGTCATGATGATGGCACCGACCAGACGGGTGGACACGCCCCAGCTGGTCTGGTAGGGGTGATGCAGCTGATTGTCACGGCCGGTAAAGGTGACATCGTAAGCCTTGCTGAACTTATCGCCAAAATAATGGCTGGTGCCGCTCTGCAGGGCCTTGCCGTCCTTCATCATGGCCTCGATGGTGT
>CALDNF010000207.1 GCA_937917475.1 uncultured Faecalibacterium sp. | reverse complement strand
CGGCTGGAACGGCACCGGCAAGCGCATCTCCATCAAGGATACCCGTGGCATCATTGACGCTATCCTGAATGGCTCCATCAACAATGTCCCCACCAAGAAGATCCCCTACTTCGACTTCGAGGTTCCCACCGAGCTGCCCGGCGTTGACACCGGCATCCTCGATCCTCGGGATACTTATGCTGATGCTTCCCAGTGGGAAGAGAAGGCAAAGGACCTGGCTGGCCGCTTCATCAAGAACTTCGCAAAGTACGAAGGCAATGAGCACGGCAAGGCTCTGGTTTCCGCAGGCCCTCAGCTGTAAGCGCGGACAGCAAGGCGTTTGAGAAACTGGTTGTTCAGAATATAAGATAAATCAAAGCGGCTCTCACCACCCGGACGATGGTGAGAGCCGCTTTTTCTTGTGTGACAAAACAAAAAATAACCGCCTCAAACCTCAAAAACTGAGCGGTTGCTTTTTGTTCCTATCTTCAATATAGAAGGAACCATACGATTTGTCAAGCAAAATTAACATTGTTCAGTCAAATACTTCAGGTAAACGAATCGTTGATTGTACTTTTCCACGGCTTGTGCTAGGATTGTGGAAAAGGAGGCCGATGGAATGAACGCAAAAACCTTTGGCGCATTTCTAGCACGGATGCGTAAAGAACGGGGCATGACGCAGACGGAACTTGCGGAACAGCTTCATGTGACGGATAAGGCCGTTTCTCGTTGGGAACGAGGCGTTGGATTACCAGATATAAATCTTTTGGAACCGCTGGCACAGGCATTAGGGATTTCGCTGGCGAACCTGATGCACTGCCATGACCCGGAAAACCCGGAACCAGAACAGGCGACGCTTGAGGACTTTCTGACGATGCTTCGGCATCAAAGGACGCTAGATTGGCGGTCGGTTCGGCTGGCGATGTTCTGGCTGAGCGTGCTTTTCGGAGTCTGCGGTTTGCTCCTCTGCCCGGGGAAAATCGTAGTCCAGTGGCATATCCATAACGCAGGGATGCTTCCATCAAATGAGATGCTGTCGACTGTGACTTTTCCTCTTCTTGTCGTGGGCGAGTTTTTTGCGCTGGAACTCTGGAATATGTACGAGCAGTTCGGGTTGTTCCGCAAGTGGGGTGAGAAAAATGCAGTTATCACCCGGTCGCTGATGTACGATTTTCCCCTTATACGATGGGTAAAGATTGGCCTCGACTTCTTTTTCTTCTTCACCTGTGGCTTTGTGATTCCGTCAATGGAACTTATCTTCATTCTGGCGAATGGGAAGTTCTAAGTAAAAAAAGAGAAGCACCGAAATAGAACAGTATGATATCTGTTGTGTTTCGGTACTTTTTGTGTTATCCTATACCTGTCGCTGGCAACAGCGATAAAGGCACTGATTTACCAAACAGGCGGTCACGCTTCTTCCGGCTTGGCGTCGGGAAAGGCGATATCTTTTTGACAGTTGTACTTAAAAGAAAATCCTCCCGACGCACAAAGCGAAAGGAGGAGATGCCATGACTTTACTTGAAGTAATTGCTCTGATTACGCTGGTCGTAACCGTAGCATATTATTCCTTTGATATTGCATGGAAAATTTCCAACAAGGATAAGGACGACAAGAAAAAAGATTGACTGCCCAAAGTTCCCTAACCGCGTGCAGTCAATCTTTTGACTTGAAAAACCGGTAAGGAGCTGACCGTGGTAGTCAGTGCCTTTTCCTGTCCTCAGTATAGAAGAAATGCTGTGTTTTGTCAAGCAAAATTAGCATGGTCCAGTCCAATGATGCAATGAAGAAGAAAATGAAAGAGAGATCGCTTAGTTTTGGGCGGCTGCGCCCTCCGGGAAAAGGTGCCTGTTCACGAAAAAGAAGATCACCATGGAAACGCCGCCGTTCAGCAGGGTGGTGCCAATGTTGTAGATAAAATCCGGCACAAAACGGCCTGCTGCGGCCACCCAGACGCAGTTGATGGAGTTGACGATGCAGGTGATCCCGCAGAAGGCAACGACGTAACCGAAGATCTGCTTTGTGAGATTTCCGTTGCTGCGGAACACAAAACTGCGCTGGATGGGAAAATTGATGCACTCGCCCAGCACCATGGCCACCATGTAGGCGCAGAAATAGGGCAGGCCGCCGTGGGCAGCATTGTAGCCAAGGATGTTCCATTGAAAGGTCTCACCAAAGAGGGTCACCTCCACGCCCGGCCAGCCGAAATCCACCAGCGGCAGGTGCTTGAAAGCACCGGGCAGGAATTGGAGCAGCAGATATTTGAACACGGTGATGAGGTCGGATACAAGGACAAAGAGCCCGCCCTCCCGCACCCAGCGGGCCCCGGATGGATGCCGGGCGGCAAAACGGTTCCAGAAATTCATGAACGTTCCTCCTTTTCTGTCCGCAGGCGGCGTTCCATCCGGGCGTTGAGGATGCTGTTTTTGACGGCCTCGTACAAGACCCGCAGCAGCCCTGCGCCCCAGAAGCCTTTCAGCTCCCAGACAAGGCCGTCCACCATTCCCATGCTGACGGCTCCGTTGGTCATTTTTGCCAGCGCACGAAGAGGCATATTGTATTGGAACAACAGGTTCAGGTCAGGCTGTTCCCGCCGGAAGCTCCGGCACAGCAGAGCGGTCAGCACCGCCCAGACCAGCCAGCCCAGAGGGCTGCGGCCATGATTCAGCTCGCCAAGGGTCATGTTCCGGTCGATTCTGACCGTTTCTTCGGGCCGCTTCCGGCCCAGAAGAGCGGTAAATTCAGCGTCAGTGACGTGGGTCACGTCGCCGGTGCGGTAGTGGGGCAGGCTGAGCCCGGCGATGGGGTCGGGGGCGTGGGTGCCTTCTATGGTGACGGCAGCGGTGAGCCGGATGTCCTCGCAGGAAGCACCCACCCGCACTTCATATTCGCCGCCTTCGACCTCCCAGCGGTTTGTCCGGGTGTTCCAGTACCGGAAGGCTGTCTTGTCCAGCGGAATCGTGACGGTGCGGCTCTCGCCGGGGGCAAGGGTGATTTTGGCAAAGCCCTTGAGCTCCTGTCGGGGCCGGATGAGCTTGGAATCCGGTTTTGCAAGGTAGAGCTGTACCACCTCGGCCCCGGCGCAGGAACCGGTGTTTTTGACGGTAAAGGTCACGCTGTCTGCCGCAGCCGCAAGGCCGCTGTATTCAAAGCGGGTGTAGCTCAGACCATAGCCAAATGGGAAAGCCACCGGCACATTTGCCGTCTGGTAATACCGATAGCCCACAAAAAGGCTCTCCCGGTACTCCACCTGCCGCCCCTCACCGGCAAAGTTGTCCCTTGCGGGAGTGTCGGCGTAGGCGTTGGCCCAGGTCTCGGCCAGCCTGCCGCTGGGACAGACGACACCGGTCAGCACATCCAGCATGGCCCCGGCTCCCGCCTGCCCGCCCAGTGCACCGTAGACCAGCCCCCGGCAGTCTGCCAGCCATGGCGTTTCCAGAGAGGCCCCTGCACTCAGCAGCACCACGACATTGGGGTTGACGGCGGCGACGGCTTTCAGCAGTTCCAGCTGGTTTGCGGCAAGCTCCATGTCAGCCCGGTCCATCCCCTCACTCTCCCGCAGCTCGTCCAGACCAAGGCAGAGCAGCACCACATTTGCCTGCCCGGCCAGCGCAGCGGCTTCTGCCTTTTTGGCCGGGTCCGGACGGCCCTGCCGGTCAAAGCCGGAAGCATACCCTACGCTGTGCAGGCCGCTGGCATCCAGCTGTTCCAGCAGGGAGTCCACCCGGATGGAGTTCACCGCACTGGAACCTGCCCCCTGATACCGGGGCGTTTCGGCAAAATCACCGATGACGGCTACGGTTTCTCCGGCCTTCAGGGGCAGCAGTCCGCCCTCATTTTTCAGCAGAACGATGCTTTCCGCCGCTGCCCGGCGGGCAAGGGCGTGATGGGCGTCGGCATCAAAGGTTTTGGGGGCTCTCTCCACAGCGGTATGGGTGTCCAGCACAAGGGTCAGCAGTTCGTCTAGCCGGGCGTCGAGGTCGGCTTCGGAGAGAGCTCTTTCTTTCACAGCGGTCAGCAGCTCCCGGATAGAATCACAGCCCGGATAGGGCATTTCCAGCGTGGAGCCGTTTTTTACGCCGAGAACATGATCGTTGGAACCGCCCCAATCGGTGACGACGGCTCCGGCAAAGCCCCACTCGTTCCGCAGGATGTCCACCAGAAGATGCCGGTTCTCGTTGGCGTATTGACCATTGACAAGGTTATAGGAGGACATGATGCACTTGGGCCGGGCTTCCCGGACCACCAGCTCAAAGCCGGTGAGGTAAAGTTCCCGGAGGGCCCGCTCGTCCAAGATGGAATCTGAAGCCATCCGGCGCAGTTCCTGACTGTTGACGGCAAAGTGCTTGGGACAGGCGGCAATGCCGTTTTTCTGGATGCCCCGGACATAGCCTGCCGCCATTTTGCCGGAGAGGAAAGGATCTTCTGAAAAATACTCAAAGTTGCGCCCGCAGAGAGGGCTGCGCTTGAGGTTCAGCCCCGGTCCCAGCAGGACGGCCACCTGCTGGGCAGCGGCTTCCTCTCCCAGAGCGTTGCCGATCTCTTCCGCAAGGGTGGGGTCCCAGCTGTTGGCCACTGTGGCCGAAGGAGGAAAGCAGGTGGCGGGCTCCGAAGGATTCAATCCCAGATGGTCGGCGGCTCCGGCCTGCTTTCGCACACCGTTGGGGCCGTCAGAGAGGGTGATGGAGGGGATGCCCTTTTGCGGGAATCCCCGGGTAGTGAACACGGTCTCACCGCTGAGCAGGGCGCATTTCTGCTCGAGGGTGAGGGTGCGGAGGATGGTTGCGTGGTTCAGCTCCAAAATGGATACCTCGTTTGCGGCGGCTCAGTCCCGTGCCGCTGCGTTTCGTTTCCTGTAATTTTTGACGGACCAATACTCGCAGAAAGCCAGACATACCACTCCGGCGGTATCTGCGGCAAAAAGAAGAAATTTCCATCCGGGCGTCTGATTTTTGGCCCCGGGTGTGCAGGCATTGCTGTTGACGACGGTGTACAGAATGTTTTTGCTTGCGGTGCGCAGGGCCAGCACACCGGATGCACTGCGCACTTTCAGGTGAGCGTCCGGGTTTTCGTAGGCTACAAGGCAGGCGTCGTTTCCGGAGCGGATGAGCTGGTCGCCGTTCTGGAAGGTGGTATTTTTGAAGGTGTCGGTGATGACCATGCCCCGGAATCCCCATTCGTTCCGAAGAACGTTTTTCAGCAGTGCAGGGCAGCCTCCGGCATATACCGTGCCGATGTAGTTGAAGGAGCTCATAACGGCGGTGGCCCCGCCTTCCTTGACGGCCAGCTCAAAGGGCCGGAGATAAATTTCCCGGATGGCCTGCTCGTCGGCCCAGGTGCAAAGCATATCACAGCGGCGGGTCTCCTGCTCGTTCAGGGCAAAGTGCTTGAGAAAGGTGTAAACGCCCCCCTCTTTGGCAGCCCGCACCACCTGTGCAGCCAGTTTTCCGGTCAGCAGACTATCCTCGGAGTAATATTCAAAGGCCCGCCCGCCGAAAGCGGAGCGGTGGATGTTGAGGGCGGGGGCATACCAGCCGGAGATGCCAAGCTCGCTGGCCATTTTTGCCATGCAGCTGCCGTAATCAAAAGCAAGGGCTTTGTTCCATGTGTTCGCCAGCATGACGGCAGAGGGAAAGGCGACAGAGCTCTGGCCCGAAAAATTGCTGTAGACCGAGGAGGGCCCATCGGCATCCACAGCGGCAGGCTTGCCCACAGAGGAGATGGCGGGGGTCTGATACCCGGCCCGGGCGGTCAGGCGGTCCATGTCGGAAATGCTCAGCTGATCCAGCAGAGGCTCCCAGCGGGGGTCATCGTAGCGGGCACCCCGCAGCTCGCTGAGTTCCATGCCGTTTCTGGCACCGGTGACCGGCATTGCGGCGTTGGGGTCATCCTCTGCGGCGGGGTCGTAGTTGGAGGAATTGAGGAAGGCTGCTTTCTGCGCATCCGGCATGGAATGGCTGCCGGGGGCGGCAGTGGCTTTTTCGTAGTTTGCAAAGTGGTCGGCCCGGGAGAGGTAAATCAGCTCCCCGGCGGCGGAATCAAATTGATTGACAGCGGCAGCGTCGTCGGAACTGCGGGGGTTGGAGCTGTCGTAAACGATGGTCTCGGGAATGGTACAGCTCTGCGCCGCAAGAACTGTGTGGGAGTCGCTGTTCAGGCTGATTGCATAGTCCCCCGCTTCCAGAACATAGCAGCCTGCGCTGTGGGCATCGTAGGAGGCCATCTCCTCTTTGCGGAAGGTAATGGTCAGCGTCTCGGACTTCCCGGGTTCCAGCAGACCAGTCTTTTCAAAGGCGATGAGGTTGGCCGACGCTTTCTCGACGCCGCCATTGGTATAGGGCGGGTCGTAATAGACTTCCACCACATCTTTTCCGGCCACCGAGCCGGTGTTGGTCACGGTAACGTTAAAAGAAAGGGCATCGCCGGTGTCGGTCAGGGGCCCCATCTCCTGCCGGAAGGTGGTGTAGCTCAGGCCGTAGCCAAAGGGATACTGCACGGCGGCGGCGTAGTCAAGAACACCTTCTTTGGCGGCAGTTTCGTAATATTTATAGCCGACGTAGATCCCCTCGGTGTAATTCACAAAGGAGGGCGTCAGGGTCTGGTTGAATTCTTTTGCGGTGAATTCTTCCATGTTATCGTATAAAAATGCGCCGAAGTTGTTCCATGTGGGCGTTTGGGTCAGGTCATAGACAAAGGTGTCGGCGGTTTTGCCGGAAGGGTTGACCTCGCCGGAAAGAATCTGCCCCACCGCCTTGAAACCGTCGTGACCGGCCCCGGGTACCCAGAGCACGCTTTTGATCTGAGGATGTTCCTCCACCCAGCCCAGCTCCATGGGGTTGGCACCGTTGTAGATCACCGTAACATCGCTGAAATTGCTGCACACCAGCTGCACCAGATCCCGCTTGGTGCGGCTCAGCTCAAGAAAGTGTTCCCCCACTTCAAAATCCGGATATTCCGTAGAATTCTGCTGATATTCAGTGCTGCACTGATAAGAGGAGCCGTCGTTCCAGCTGCGGTTTTCCACAGCAGTCATGTCGGTGGGCAGGTCAGCCCCTTCCCCACCCACCCGGGTGATGACGAGGATGGCTTTTCCGGAAAAGGCCCGGGCACCGTCCAGCATCTCCTGCGTGTAGGCAGATGCAGGCGGTTCCGGAAGGGTCCAGTCCTGCGTGAACATCCCCACCGCCGGGCGGTCAGCCCGGTAGGCAGTGTAAAAATCGGACAGGGCGTCGTTGAGCACAAAGCCCGCCTGAGTCAGACTGTCCAGCAGAGAGGTTTTGGGGTAGGCATCGCTCAGTCCGCCGGAGCCGGTGCCGCCGTAGCAGGGGTTGGTGGAGGCCCAGCCAAAGACGTTCAGCTTTTTCCCGGGCTCCATGGGCAGGTCCGCAGAGTCGTTTTTCAGAAGGACGATGCCCTCCTGTGCAATTTCTACGGCTTTTTCCATGGCAGCGGCGGCGGTCTCGGCGGAAACGCTGCCTTTTTCCCTGGACAGCGTGAGCATGGT
This sequence comes from uncultured Faecalibacterium sp., assembly GCA_937917475.1. Lineage (GTDB taxonomy): Bacteria > Bacillota > Clostridia > Oscillospirales > Ruminococcaceae > Faecalibacterium. The sequence goes on along the minus strand of CALDNF010000207.1, from coordinate 1,379 downwards.
GGACATGGGCCCGAGGCAGATGAGGTTCACCGAGAGACCCAGTGCAAGCAGCAGGGCAAGGAGCCGCTGTGCCGAGACCAGCTTCCGGAAGGAACTACTTTTTCTGCGGGTCAGCCGCCTTGCCGCAAGGGCGGCTGTTGCCGTGACTGCAAAGGGAATCAGGCCGGGCAGGCAGGACCGGACTACCCGGGCCACGTCGGCGATATCGATGCTCAGCAATGTTCAATGCCTCCTGTTTTGCTCTGGGTCCCATCTGCATCAGGCGAGAAGTTCCGTCAGAGCAGTTACTTCCTGTTCAGCCAGCTCCGGCAGGGCGGACCGGAACAGTGAATCATACCGGTACAGAGCCCAGCCCCCTGCACCCTGCGCCCGCAGGTCGGCCACCTGCCGGGCCAGCGCAGACCCGGTGGACCACTGGCTCACGCTGTCCTCGTTGGCCCCGCCGTCGCCGGTGCCGATGCGGTAGGCACCCAGCCCGAAATACAGGGCCACGTTCTCGGCCCGGGGCATGGCCAGCCACTCGGGCACGATGTTTTCAAACCCGAACCGGGTGCTGCCGGAGCGGAGGGTATAGCCGTAGCCCCAATAGACCTGCGGACAAAGGTAATCCACAATGGATCCCCCCTCCCCGGGGTTCAGCCAGCGGGAAATGTCGCTGTACTGTTCGTTCAGATCGTTGTCCGGGTTGCCTTGAGGGCTGATGCCGAACCGGAGGGTGGGGTCGGCAGCTTTGGTGGTGTCATGAACGGCCTGCACCAGACGGGTCACGTTTTCCCGCCGCCAGCGGGCAAGGTCTCCGGCCCCGGAGGCGGCAAATTGAGCCGCATCCAGCTCCGGTGCGGTGGTGGGGTAAAAATAATCATCAAAGTGGATGCCGTCCAGCGGGTAGTTTTCCACCAGCTCGGCCACGCCCTGCACAACATAGTCGGCGGCTTCCGGGATGGCGGGGTTCAGATAGAGCCCATCCCCCACAGTGCAGACCCACTCGGGGTGGATAGTGGCAAGATTATTTTCGGCAAGATTGGGCGGCAGGGCGGCAGAACTCCGCAGCCGGTAGGGGTTGACCCAGCCTTCCAGCGAGAGCCCCCGGGCGTGGGCTTCGGTGATGAGGACATCCAGCGGGTCGAACCCGGGGTCCTGTCCCTGCACACCGGTGCAGAGATGGCTCCAAGGGAAAAGACTGCTGCGGTAAAGGGCATCCCCGAAAGGCCGCACCTGCGCCAGTATGGTGTTCAGCCCCAGAGCGGCGCAGCGGTCCATCATCTCAGCGGCTCCGGCCCGGAAGGCAGCTTCGGAAGAAAAATCCATGGAGGCCCATTCCAGATAGCTCACCCAGACCGCCCGCCACTCTCCCGCAGGCAGAGCGGGTGCAGGCGGGG
>CALDNF010000206.1 GCA_937917475.1 uncultured Faecalibacterium sp. | reverse complement strand
GCTCCACAAAGGTGGGGGTCTTGGGGTCGGCGTACTTGCTGCGGAGCATGGCTCCCTCCCGCACGCCGCCGCTGGAATGATCGTAGAGGGCGTAGGTGATTGCGTCGAAAAGCGTCGTTTTGCCGGCCCCGGTGTCGCCGGTGACGAGGTACAGCCCGCCCCGGCCCAGCTTGGTCAGGTCCAGCACTGTTTCCCCCGCATAGGGCCCAAAGGCCGAAAGGGTCAGTTTCAGCGGTCTCATGCGTCCTCACCCTCCTTCCAGATGTCCTCGATGAGCTGGCGGCAGAAGGCCGTCTGCTCGGCTGTCATGGGCTGGTTGTTCTGGGCCTCATAGAAGGCCGCAAACTCCTCCAGGGGGCTGCGCCGGGCCTCCTGCACCGGGCCTTCCACGGCCTGCTGGGCCCGGGTGCGGAGGTTGTCATAGTCCAGCCGCATCAGGTTGGGGTAGATGACCCGCAGCCGTGCCAGAGCGTCGGGCACGTCCTGCTCGTCGGTGAGGGTGATGTGAAGGTAGTCGTCGGTGTCGGTGCCCTCGTAGCTGCGGCGGTCAGTCAGCTCCATGTAGCTGCCCCGCAGCTCCCGCAGGTTCCGGCGGGGAGTGAGGGGAGCGAAAGAAAGGGAGATATCCCCCTTGGGCCCCAGCTCCACAAAGGTGACGCTTTTGTTCTGCCGGGCCTCGGAGAAGGAATACTTGAGGGGGGTGCCGCAGTACCGCACCGTCTCCCGCCCCACCTTCTGGGGGCTGTGGAGGTGGCCCAGCGCAACGTAATCAAAGCCGTCAAAGAGGGCGGCATCCACGCTGTCCACCCCGCCCACCGAGGGTTCCTCGCTCTCGCAGCAGGCGGCACCGGCCACGAACTGATGGGCCACCAGCACGCTGCGGCGGGCCGGGTCCGGGGCGCAGCGGCGCAGCACGCAGCCAAGGGCATCGTTGTAGGTCTCGATGTCCTCTTCCGGCCAGACGTGCCGCACCATGGCGGGCTTTAAGAAGGGGAGAAGGTAAAAATCCACCGGGCCGTATGGGTCGGTGAGGGTGATGGGCTCCGGCACCCCGGTGAACAGGGGGCTGACGTAGACCTGACTGGAAGTCAGCAGCCGGGCCCCGAAGGCGATGCGGTCGGCGGAATCGTGGTTGCCGCTGATGGCGAACACCGGCAGCTGCCGGAGGGAAAGCTCGGTGAGGAACCAGTCCAGCAGCCGGACGGCCTCGGCAGGGGGAACGGGCTTGTCGTAGAGGTCGCCCGCCAGCACCACGGCATCCACCGGGTGCTCGTCCAGCAGGGCAAGGATCTCGTCCAGAATGTATTGCTGGTCGTCCAGCATGGAGAACTCACAGACCCGCTTGCCCAGATGCAGGTCAGAAAGATGAAGCAGCCGCATGGGAAAATGCTCCTTTCGTGTAGGCTGCCTTTATTATAGCATGAAAATTCCTACAGAGGAAACGGATGGATGCTCCCGCACAAAAAAAGATGCAAAAAACAGCGTTTTGCTAAAAAGAACGATGATAAAAGCGTTTTTTAAATCGAAAATTATACTGACTGCAAAATGATAAGAAGAATATCCCCGCTGGCCCGCAAAAAGTGCGCACTGTTGCAGAGGGCAGAATTGTGATAAGCTGGAAAAAACAAAACATGGAGGTTATTTTTATGGCAGTCAAAAAATGTGAATCGATCATCCTGTATTATGTGTGGCTGGATATCCTGACAAAAGATTACACCGATGAAGAGATCGGGAAATTTTTGCGGGATGCCTATGCTTACGCCCGGTACGGCACAGAGCCGGAGTACGAGGACAGAGGACTTCGAGCACTGTGGTATGTGGTGCGGGATGGGATCGATAAGAATGTCCGCAAATACGAAGCGAAGTCCAGACAGGCCGCAAAAGCGGCAGCGCAGCGTTGGGAGAAGAACGATGCATCTGCATCCGGTGAAATGCATCCGCATACGGACGGATGCGAACGCATACCGACGGATGCGTCCGCACCGTATATATATGATTATAATTATGATTATAATTATAGCAATCAAATCCAGACAAGCTCCTCTCAAAAGAAGGAGCCTGTCTGGGAGGATCTGTAATAAAAAATACCCCGGACAGGATGCCCCGGGCGTTGAACGCCGGAGCATCTGCCGGGGCCGCCCGGAGCGGGGGGAGCTATGGAGAAGCTAGAACATCTTCTCCCATGTGGCCTTGCCGATGATGCCATCGGCGGTGAGGGAATTGCGCCGCTGGAACCGCTGGACGGCGGCGGCGGTGGCAGAACCGAACCTGCCGTCCGTGGACAGCTTTTCGCCCAGAGAGTTCAGCTTCTGCTGCACCAGCCGGACGGTGCCGCCCGCCGTGCCCTGCCGCAGGGTCACCCCGGGATAGGGCACCGTGAGCCCATGCTTTGCGGTGTACCGGGCATAGAGGGTATTCCATGTGTTGGCACCCACCTTGCCGTCGGCATTCATCCGGTTCCGCAGCTGGAATTCCTTGACGACGTTTTCCGACGCTTTTCCGAATCGTCCGTCCACCTTCAGTTCCTCAAACCAGCTGCACTGGTCCCGCACGCCGTTGAGCCATGTCTGTACCAAGGCTTCGTCGGGCCCCGAGGAGCCGTTCTGGATGAGGGAATAATAAGCGGGGATGGCCATATTGCAACACACTCCTTCCACTGGCAGGCTATGCAGCAACGGGGTAGAGTGTGCGTCAGATGCCAAGATAAATGGTGTCCTCCCGGCGGGCCGTCCACCGGTTCCAGAGGTCCACGGCACGGAAGCGGAGGATGTACTCCCCGCAGACAAGGTCGTTCTCCTCAGGCAGGGCGTAGCCCCCGCAGGCCGAGCGGCAGAGCCCCGGATAGAGCACACACCACCAGTTTTTGCCGTGGCGGGGGTTGGCTCCCAGCTCGATGCGCACCGCATCGTACCGCCCCGCAGGCAGGGCAGAGGAGCCGTAGGATGCAGCGTGAAAGTACATCTCCACCAGCCGCACCCGAACCGGGACATGGACGCCAAGGGCCCCGAGGGTCTGCGCCGCCCGCAGCTGGAGCTGGGGCAGGTGGGCTGCCGCCCATTGCAGGGCCCCGGCCTTGTCATGGGCCGGGCAGGCGGCGTCGGTGTAGGCCAGCACGGCGTCCCGGACGGCCAGCTTTGCGCTCTGGTCGGCCAGAGAATCGCTGTCGGCCCGGATGTGGAGCCGGAGGGTGTCGGCGCATACCGCCGCCCCGGCCTCTCGCTGGGCTTCCTGCCAGCCCCACAGAGCAGAGGCCGCCCCGCAGAGCAGGAGACAAAGGCTCAAAAGAAGCCCGGCTGCGGCCATCTGCCGCCCGGTCATGGGCCGGGTGAAAAACGCATGGAACATAAAAACAGACCCCTCTTCTGGTAATGTTATCCAGAGGATGGGCCTGTTGAAGAGGAATTATACAGGGACTTGCGCCGAAAGATGCAGAAATGTGGGTAGGCTCGCCTTCGTCCAACCTCTCAGTCTCGCATCCGCTCGACAGCTCCCCTTGTAGGGGAGCCTCTGGCGAAGAGGGAAAGCTTTGCGGTATGCCAAGGCCTCCCCTCAGTAGGGGAGGTGGCAATGCGAAGCATTGACGGAGAGGTTGTACAAAGCAGCCGTGAATCCAGACCGCAAGGGTCAATTCTTCAGCGACTGCATGGGGGCAGGCAGGCGGCCGCCGCGGTTGATGAACACCGAGGGGTTACGCTGATTGACGGCCATGATGGGGCCATAGCCCAGCAGACCGCCAAAGTCCAGCACCTCGCCTGCCTTGCGTCCGATGGCCGGGATGACACGGACAGCGGTGGTCTTGGTGTTGACCATGCCGATGGCAGCTTCGTCGGCGATGAGGGCACTGATGACGGCGGGGGTGGTGTCGCCGGGGATGATGACCATATCGATGCCCACCGAGCAGACGGCGGTCATGGCTTCCAGCTTTTCAATGGTCAGGCAGCCGCACTCGGCAGCGTGGATCATGCCGTCGTCCTCGCTGACCGGGATAAAGGCACCGGACAGGCCGCCCACATGGTTGGAGGCCATCACGCCGCCCTTCTTCACGG
>CALDNF010000205.1 GCA_937917475.1 uncultured Faecalibacterium sp. | reverse complement strand
ACACGGCCCTTTCACGGCTGTAACATGGGTTCGATTCCCGTACGGGTCATAAAAAATTCCCTGATCGTAAGATCAGGGAATTTTTTTGTTTCTGACGTTTATGCCTGATTTGCACGGCGGACAAAGGCAAGGATATCGGCCGGCACTGCGGCCAGCGCATCGGCACCGGCCGCAGTAAGCTCTGCTTTGCCCCGGAAGCCCCACAGGGCCCCTACAGCGTGCAGACCGGCGTTGTGGCCGGTGTAGATATCCACATCACTGTCCCCCACAAAAAGGGTAGAGGAAGCTTCTGCGCCAAGGTCCTTCATCAGGGAATACACCCCGGCAGGGTCAGGCTTGGTGGGCACGCCGGGGCGGTTTCCCCGGACGATAGCAAAACTTCCGGTGCCGAAATAATGCTCGATGATTTTTCCACAGAGAGGGTCAGCCTTGTTGGAAAAAACGGCGGTCTGGATGCCCTCGGCTTTCAAGGCATCCAGCAGCTCCGGGATGCCGGGATAAGGGGCGGTTTTGTCCTCCTTGTGGGCATCGTATCGGGCGGTGAACTCTGCCAGCGTGGCGGCAAGCTGCTCCGGACTCCGGGCGTCGGCCGGGGAGAACCGCTCAATAAGCTTGGGGATACCGTTGCCCACCATGTGCTTGAACTGCTCCACCGTAAAGGTAGGCCAGCCGTGCCGGGCACAGACCCAGTTTCCGGCATCGGCCAGATCATCAATGGTGTTCAAAAGGGTGCCGTCCAGATCAAAAAGGATGGTTTTTATCATGGAAAATGCCTTCTTTTCAGAGTGATCTCAGGGATTGAAACATTGTTCGGCGTCCGCCTCCGGGATGCTGCGCACTTTCAGCCGAACCTGCCCCGGCAGCGTAATGGTAAGGGACAGCCGCCTTGCCTGCACAGCCCAAGGGGATTGCATGGCTTTGAGGCAGAGGTCCGGGTGAAGGATGCAGATGCAGTGAAGGGAGAGCCGCTCCTGCCGCCGGAGGGTCAGCAGGCCGTCCTGCGGCCAGATGCCTTCCTGCCGGTAGCCCATATATCCGCCGCTCAGCAGGACCAGAAAGACCATAGCAGGGATGAGCAGAAGCGGGGTCAAGGCAGGCAGAGTGTAGCGGGAGACCAGCACCAGCAGCAGGAAGAACGCAAAGGGGACTCCTGCCGGTGCAAAAAAGAGCAGACTCCGCTTCCGGGTGTCGGGCAGGATCTCCGGCGGCATCCGGAACTCGGGCAGGAGCTCAGCAAACATGGCTTCCTCGCCGGAGCGGTAAACAAAAAAGGGCAGCTCAGGGCAGCAGCAGCCCGCCGTGACAAAGACCGGCCAGCGATGGAGCAGGCGGGCCCCCGGTGAAAGCCGCACATCGGCAAAGCTGAGCTGGGACCGCCGGACCCGGAATTCGTACCGGTTCAGCCAGCCGCCCCGGCTCCCCAGCTGATCTTCCGTCCGCCAGACCGTATAGCGGAGCGTTTGGGCAAAACTGCGGAGAAGGCTGGTGCTCCAGAACGCCCCGGCCAGCACCAGCAACCATGCTGTACCCGCCGGGAGCCAGCGGGCCGCAAACGCCGCCAGCGAGTTCAGATGGGAAAAGGCTGCGGTCTGTGGATCCCAGGGAAGCCCCCGGGTCTGCCGAAGGGCCAGTGCGATCAACGCCAGCGTGGAAACGCCGTTGGCACCCAGCAGTACCAGAGCTACCTTCTCTCCGCTATGGGGCGTGTGAAGGACAGGCTTTTCAATGGGAAAGAGCCGGTCTGCCAGCTCTTGGGCATTGTCCTGCCGCAGACAGAGCGAAAGGGTGCCCTTCTTGGGCTGCCCGATGGGATACAGCACCAGACGGCTTGCGCCGCAGAGCCGGAAGAGAAGCGGACGCTCTAAGGTCAGCCCGGCCAGCGCACTGCCCCGGATCTCCCGGTCCAGTGCAACAAAAAGTTTCCAGTGCAGGCAGAAGGTGTTCTCTTCGTCCAGAGACCAGCTGCTCACATGGAGGATGACCCAGCTGACGGCACAGAGCAGGGCAAAGATGAAGAGGTCCTGCATCAGGGCATCCCGCAGGGCGGGCCAGTTCCGTTCAAACAGAATGTTGATGAGGGGCAGCAGATAGACCGCCAGTGTTTTCCGCAGAAAGCGCAGAGCCATCAGAGGATGGAATCGTCCGTGCTTCATGGCCGATCCTCCGCAAGGATATGGGCCAGCAGCCCTGCCTGCGCCGCCGGAACGGCAGGCAGCCAGAGCCGTCCGCCAGGAGTGGAGACGACCAGCAGGGAGACCCCTGCCAGCCGCATCAGCGGGGTGCGGAGCTGGTAGACACTGGTGACGGCCCGGCGGGGAACTACCTGCCGGGTGGGCAGGGAAACACCGGCGTAGACCGTCAGGCTCTGCTGCCCCAGCACAGCGGCAAAGCTGCACATCCGGGCATACAGCAGGCCGACAAGGGTGCACCAAAGCAGACAGAAGATCAAACCGGCGGCAAGGCTCTGCCAGAAGGCAAAGGGAGCCGCCAGCAGCCCCGGGACGGCCAGCCAGACACAGAGCACCGTCCGCCCCCTTGGCGGGATGATAAGGGCCGTGCGGCGCAGCTCCTGCTCCGTCACCGGTCTGAGAGGCCCCAGGCCTCAGTGAGAAGGTGAAGGCTGTCGTCCTGCGTCAGGCAGAGGATGTGGTCCCAAGGCAGCAGCACGGTATTGCCGTGGGGGATGATGAACTCAGTATCCCGGGTGATGCTGACCAGAATGGTGTCGCCGGGGATGGGAATATCCATGATCTGCTGCCCGGCAAACTTGAAGTTCTCCGGCAGCAGGATCTCGTTCAGGCTGGCCGTGCCGCCGCCCAGTGCAAGCAGCTGCCGGATGGTGTCGGTCTCGATCTCCCGCTCCAGAATGTGGCTCAAATTGTCGGTGCCGCAGACCACGGTATCCACGCCCAGAGTGTGGAGCAGGGTGCGGTTCTTAGGGTTGGAAGCCCGGGCTACAGTGCGGTTCACGCCAAACTCCTGCTTGGCGATCTGACAGGCGATGAGATTATCCTCGTCGGAGCCGGTCACCGCCACAAAGGCATTGCAGCTGGCAACATCGGCAGTGCGCAGGGTGTCCACACTGATCGAGCTGCCGCAGATCACCGGGATGTCCAGCGAGTCTGCCAGCATCCGACACTGTGCTTCGATCGGCTCAATGATGATGACGGAATGGTGGTTGGCAAGGAGACTCTGGGCCAGATACCGTCCGACCCGGCCCCCGCCTGCAATACAAACTTTCATATAATAACCTCAATATACTTAACGGAATTAAAATCTGCCCTGTTCCGCAGAGCCTGTCGCCTTACGAGCTGCCCGGCCTGCCAGAGGGTTATTTCGATAGATTCCGGAACACGGCCTGCTCGGTAAGGATAGTGGGGCAGATGGTCTCGATTCCGTAATATTTGTGGTAGAGCAGCTGTAAGTTGGGGTCGGAGACCCGGCAGATGACCTTTTCCCGCCGGTAGATGCTCTTGGCGATCTGTGCCGCCATCAGGTTCACCGAATCGTCTTCACTGACGGCCGCTACGGCGTCGCAGCTCTCCACGCCGCCCTGCTTGAGCACATCGGGGTCGGTGGGGTCCCCCACCAGAGCTGTGCCGCCAAAGGTATAATCGTCAAAGCTGTCCAGACGCTTGAGCTTTTCGGGGTCTTTTTCGATCAGGGAGATATCATGTCCGATCCGCTCCAGGTCCCGCACCAGCGATGCGCCCACCTGCCCGCAGCCGATCACCAGAATGTTCATGGAAGTCACCTCGTTGTTGTGTTGTTTCAACTTCTGTAAAACACGGTTTTGATTTTCCGTGCAGGATAAAGCCAGTATACCACATTTTACAGGAGAGATAAATAAGGCCCGCAGCGTAAAATTTTTGTGTTCTGCGTGCGCTTGCTGTCATAATATGATATACTGAACGTTGCAAGTAACCGCTCTTTGGCGGATGCAGGAGGAAACTGTATGTTTTTAGAGATCATCAAAGCCATCCTGATGGGCATCGTGGAGGGCATTACCGAGTGGCTGCCCATCTCGTCCACCGGCCATATGATCCTGCTGGAGCAGATCATCAAGTTCAACGCAAGCGAAGAATTTATGTCCATGTTCCGGGTGGTCATCCAGCTGGGTGCCATTCTGGCCGTGGTGGTGCTGTTCTGGAATAAGCTCTGGCCTTTCGGGCTCCGGCAGGGGCGGGTCATCTCCAAGCCCTCGGTCTGGCAGCTCTGGTTCAAGGTGGTGGCGGCCACAATTCCGGTGCTGATCATCAGCCCGCTGGACGATTGGATGGAAGCTCACTTTTATAATTACATCACCGTTGCCGCCATGCTGATCTTGTACGGTGTGCTCTTCATTGTAATCGAGAACCGCCGTCAGGCTCCCCACGTCAGCCGGCTGGAACAGATCACCTATAAGGATGCAGTCCTCATCGGTGTGTGGCAGATGCTGGCCATCATCCCCGGTACCTCCCGCTCCGGTGCCACCATCGTGGGCGGCCTGCTGCTGGGCCTGTCCCGTGCCTGCGTGG
>CALDNF010000204.1 GCA_937917475.1 uncultured Faecalibacterium sp. | reverse complement strand
CTGCGTAAAGCTGGGGCGTACCGGCAGCGACCGCTACACCCCGCAGGACAGCCTTGCCCTGACCCGCCTGATGTACGGCATCCGCATGAGCTGGGGCATGAAGTTTGTGGGGGAGGTGTGAGCATACATCTTTTATGTGAACAGATGTGGTTTTCACATCGTAGAGTTCTTTAACAAACATCACCAAGACCCCAATGATCCGGAAATGAAGGCTGAAAAGCCGGACGAGCAGTTTCCGGACGGAATGTTCCGGTTTGAAAAAGTTGTTCGGTAACTTCCAGTCTGCCGGGCAGACAGGTATCTAAAAAAACGAAAAAACGATGAAATGGCCATGGCGTTTTATTTTATGGGAACCGGCAACAGCCGGTATCTGGCACGGCGCATTGCCGAAGGGCTGGGGATGCCTGCATCTGCTATTGTCCCAAAGAGGCCATCGAGTACGGCAACGAGTACGGCAAAAAGAGCAAAGGTAAGCCCAGCGCTGCACGGGCCAGAGTTGCTTTTGGACTGCAGGTGTGTTATACTGCCAACAGAATAAACGGGAATGAAGTTCTCCCGAAGTAACCAGATTACTTGAACCGCTTTGAAAGCTGATGACTTCTGCGACGAAAACCACGCAGAAGGTGTCAGCTTTTTTGCGTGTTGTGGGTAAGGAGGAACTTTTATGTTACTGAGTATTTCGCTGATTTTGATCGTTGGTATGTCCATGGGGTGGCTTTGTCAGAAGTGCAGGCTGCCGAGCCTGCTGGGGATGCTGGTAACTGGCATGGTTCTGGGACCCTACGTCCTGAACCTGCTGGATGGCAGCATTCTGGGCATCTCCCCGGAGCTGCGGAAGATCGCCCTGATCATTATTCTCACCCGTGCAGGGCTGGGGCTGGATACTTCCGGGCTGAAAAAGCTTGGGCGTCCTGCCGTTCTGATGTGCTTTGTTCCGGCGTCCTTTGAGCTGATGGGGGTGCTTTTGCTGGCACCGAGGCTCATGGGGCTGACGGTGTTGGAGGCGGCAATCCTGGGCGCTGTGCTGGCGGCAGTTTCCCCGGCAGTAGTGGTGCCGCGGATGGTCCGGCTCATGGACGAGGGCTACGGCGTAAAACAGGGCATTCCGCAGTTGATCCTTGCAGGGGCGTCGGTGGATGACGTGTACGTCATTGTACTGTTCTCCACCTTTGTGGGCATGATGCAGGGCGAAAGTGCTTCGCTGCTCAGTTTTGTCAACATCCCGGTGTCCATCCTGCTGGGCATGGCGGTGGGTCTGGCGGTCGGATTCCTGTTGGCGTTCTTCTTTGCAAAGGTCCATATCCGGGATACTGCAAAGGTACTGATCATTTTGAGCATCTCCTTTCTGCTGGTGGCAGCGGAGGACGCCATGACCACCGCTATTACCTTCTCGGCCTTGATCGCCATTATGTTTATCGGCATTGGTCTGCAGAAAAAGAGAGCGGTAGTGGCAAAAAGGCTCTCGGTAAAATACGGAAAGCTCTGGGTAGCAGCCGAGGTGTTCCTGTTCGTGCTGGTAGGCGCAACGGTGAACATCGGCTATCTGGGCAAGGTTGGCGCAAAGGCACTTCTTTTGATCGTGGGTGCGCTGGTATTCCGGATGCTGGGCGTCTTTGTATGCCTTCTGGGCACGAGCCTGAGCAAAAAGGAACGGCTCTTCGCCATGATGGCGTACACCCCCAAGGCGACCGTGCAGGCTGCCATTGGCGGCATTCCGCTGGCGTTAGGCTTTGCCTGCGGCGATACCGTGCTTACCGTGGCGGTGCTGGCTATCGTGCTGACGGCTCCCCTTGGTGCCTTTGCTATAGATCTGAGCTATAAAAAGCTGCTGAAGAAAGGGTGAAGCGGCGGTCAATGGGGTGATGAAAAGGCAGATTTGTCTTTGAAAGAATAAACCTATTGACACGGTACGAAAATAGGTTTATACTATCCCCAACATGAGGGAGGGAGCACAGGCAGATGAAACATACAGCAGATGCCCGGCACAGGCTGCCCGGGCGAATGCGCTGCTCCCAGACAATTTTCCGGCAGACAGACTGAAAAACAGGAAGATGCCGTTGTCTGGGAGAAGTGCCCGAACATACATCGTCACAATAAAAGGAGAACCGACAATGGCTGATTATAAACTGTGGAACGCACTGAAGGACGCTAAGAAATATCGCTGGGTGGAACTTTCTCACTCGCTGAACAACAAAAGCCCCTACTGGTCCGGCATCCCGGAAGGCTCTGTGGAGCTGGCAAAAACCGTTTGGGACTGGGGCAAACCGGAACTGGAATGCCTGATCCAGACCTTCAAATTTCCCGGACAGTTCGGTACCCATATCGATTTCCCGGGTCACTTCATCAAGGGCAAAGCACTGTCCGAAAAGTATGATGTGAACGACCTGATTTTCCCGCTGGTAGTCATCGATATTTCTGAGCAGGCCAAGAAAGACCCCCGCTACGCTGTGACGGTGGAGGACATCAAGGCCTATGAGGCAAAGTACGGCCCTATCCCGGAGGGCGCACTGGTGGCTCTGCGCAGCGACTGGTATAAGAAGTGGCCGGATACGGATGCACTGTCCGGCATCGATGCAGATGGAAAAGAAAATGCCCCCGGCTGGTCGCTGGAAGCATTGGAGTATATCTACAAGGTGCGCAACGCTGCTGCCAACGGCCACGAAACGCTGGATACCGATTCCTCTGCGGTGGCGGAGGAAAAGGGTGACCTTGCCTGCGAGCGCTATGTTCTGGATAACGACAAGCTGCAGGTGGAGGTTCTTGCAAATCTGGATAAAGTGCAGCCGGCTGGCGCAGTGGTCATTGTTTCTTACCCCCGCATCGAGGGTGCAACCGGTCTGCCCGCACGGGTCTGGGCCATCACCGAATAAGAGTGGGGAAGTGGGAAAATGTCGTTTGAAAAAGCAAAAGCAGATCTGGAAGCAAAAGGCTTGGGAGACCATGTCATTGTGCTGAACGAGTCCTCGGCAACCGTGGCGGAAGCAGCCCACGCACTGGGCGTGGCGCCTGCCAGCATCGCCAAAACGCTGTCGGTTTTGCAGGGCGAAAAGCCGGTGCTCATCGTCACCGAGGGCACGGCAAAGCTGGACAACCACAAGTACAAGAGTCTGTTCCACATCAAGGCCAAAATGATCCCCTACGATGAGGTGGAAGCCTATGTGGGTCATGCCCCCGGCGGCGTGTGCCCCTTTGGGGTCAACGAGGGCGTGACAGTCTATCTGGACGAGAGTCTGCGGAAGTTTGACACCGTCTACCCGGCAGCGGGCAACGGCCATACCGCTGTCAGGCTGACCCTGCAGGAGCTGGAAGCAGCCGCCGGAGCCGAGGGCTGGGTGGATGTCTGCAAGGAGCCGGAAGGCGAATAAGGCATAATAAAATAAGCGCAAAGGGAGTTCTGCCCGGATCTTCGTAACCGCCCAGCGAAAGAATGTACTTTTCCTGAATCTATCAAAGTGCCAAAATAGTTCCATAGAGAAGCATGTATTTTTGAGAGCAGTCTGAAAAATACAAAAAACGCAGCAAGGAGGCCTCTATGGAAAAACAAGCATTGGCAGTACGGGAGCAGCAGTGGTATCAGACGATCACTACAGCAAAACAAAGTGGTCAGAGCATAAAAAGTTGGT
>CALDNF010000203.1 GCA_937917475.1 uncultured Faecalibacterium sp. | reverse complement strand
TGGGCCCCAGCTTCAAGATGACCCACAAGAGCTTTGAGATGGAGGACATGACCATCGAGTTCGACGAGACCACCCAGTGCTACAAGATCCCCATCACCGGCAGTGTGGGCATCTACCGTGGCGTGGTCACCAAGCTCTTCAAGCGGGACGGCAAGCTTCACGTCACTGTGGGCTATATCCCCACCCAGAGCCAGGACGACACCATCCTGACCACTGCATCGGATACGCCCATCAAGTATATGGATTATCTGTTCAGCCGTCAGGGCGGCAGCTGGTATCTCACCGGTCTGACCGACAGCGAGACCAAGCCCGACTCGACCGTTTCGTCCTCTGCTGCCGCAGAGCCCGCCCCCATGGCCGAGAGCGATGTGCAGGATGCCATCCTCGCCGCTGCCGGGGATTCCGCCGCTGCCAGTGAGACCGCTGACAGCACGGCCGCCGACAGTGCAGCCGCAGAGGAAAACGCAGCAGCCAGCACGGCAGAGCCCGCCGCCAGTGCCGAGACTTCGGACAGCGCAGCAGCGGCATCGACCAGTGCGGCAGGGTAAAGCGTAAAAGAATAGCAGAATCAAAAAGAACCCCCGGAGGGCCGTGAAAACGGCTTTCCGGGGGTTTTGGCGTATTACTTCAAGTCAAACCGCACGATGACGAGGCGGTACCACAGGTAGGGCACCATGTTCCAGATCATCCACAGCTCCATGAGGAGATAGTTGGGCAGGTCCCGCAGGCGGAAGGGGCGTTTGCCCAGCTTGTGCTGCCGCAGCAGAGCAAAGGCTTCGTGCATCCCCTGATCCCATGCGTCGCCAAAGCCCTGCCGGTGGAACTTGTAGGCTTTGAGCAGGTAGCCCACGGCCAGCGGGATAAAGTTGAGCACCAGCATCAGCAGGGGCTCGTTCTTGAGGGGGAGCAGCAGGCTGTTGCGGCCGCTCTGGCGGCTCTTGAAAGCGTTGTATTTTACTGCGCCGGTGGAAGCTCCGCAGATGTGGTAGCACTTGGCGGCGGGGCAGATGACGTTTTTGTAACCGGCGTTGTTGGCCCGCCAGCTCAGGTCCACGTCCTCAAAGTAGGCGAAGAAGTTCTCGTCGAAATAGCCGATCTCGTCCAAAATGCTCTTGCGGTAAAGGGCTGCACCGCCGCAGGCCGAGAAGATCCGCTTCTGCCGGGTGTAGCGGCTGGCCCGGCGGCCATCGCCGGTCTTGCAGGCAAAGCCCATCCATGTGACGTAGTCTCCGGCATCGTCGGCCAGCTCCCGGTCAAAGTGGCGGATCATCAGGCTCTGGACCGCAAAGATTTTGGGGTCGGTCTCGGCGGTGCGGATGAGCTGGGCCAGCCAGTCCGGCTCGGCAAAGGCATCGTTGTTGAACAGCACCACAAACTCACTCTTGGCCCGGGCGATGCCCTGATTGACAGCGTGGGAAAAGCCGGTATTTCTGCCGTTTTCGATGAGGGTGAAGTTGGGGCGGGAGCAGTAGCTCCGGGCCTGCTCCAGACTTTCGTCGGTGGAGCCGTTGTCCACCACGATGAGCTCAAAGTTCTGTTCGGTCTGGGCGTAGACCGACTCGATGGAGTCTTTCAGCCAGCCCTTGCCGTTGATGTTGGGGATGATGATGGTTGCTTTTATCATATCAAAGCTGCTCCTGCGTTTCTCGGTTTCTCAATTACGGTGACAGTATACCATAACTGACCCGAAAAAGAAACGATTTTGACGAGGGAGAGAAAAATCCTTAAGAATTGTATTAAGGACTTGACACAGGCTAAAAACAGAGTATTATTGTATTAAGCACTTAACACAATGACACAGAGTGCAGGGAGGGCAACGATGAGTGAGCAATTTGATGCCAGCCGCCCCATCTATGCGCAGCTGGTAGAACGCCTGAAAGCGAAAATTCTGGCCGGGACCTATCCGCCCGGCGGACACCTCGACTCGGTACGGGATATGGCCGCAGCCGCAGGAGTCAACCCCAACACCATGCAGCGTGCGCTGGCACAGCTGGAAACGGAAGGCCTCGTCCGCACCGAACGGACGGCAGGCCGGTATGTAACGGAGGACACTATGCTGATCGAAAAGCTTCGT
>CALDNF010000202.1 GCA_937917475.1 uncultured Faecalibacterium sp. | reverse complement strand
CAACGTGGGAAGCATCCTCGGTCTGGGCCACGATCTTGAAATCAGCGTCCGGATGAACATTCAGGTAATCATAGAAGGAGACATCGGCGTTCAGGGTAGCATCGATGCGGCCAGCAGCCAGCAGCTGGATGGTCTCTTCCAGCGTGTCGATGCCCTGCACGGTGGCACCGTAGCTCTCGGCCAGCTCCATGTAGGTGGAAGCCAGACTGTTTGCGGTGGTCTTGCCGGCAAGGTCTTCAAAGCTGTGGATGGTGTCGTTGTCCTTCTTGACGGCCAGTGCGGTGTGGATGTAGCCGTAAGGAGTGGTGAAATCGTAGGTCTTGCTCCGCTCCTCGGTCACCTCAACACCGTTGCAGACCAGATCAAAGCGGCCTGCGTCCAGACCGGCAAACAGACTGTCCCAGTCGCTCTCGACATACTCCGGCTCAACACCCAGCTTTTCGGCGATGGCACGGGAGACTTCCACGTCATAGCCCACAAGGGTGTCGCTCTCATCGTGGTAGCTCCAGGGCTGCCATGCACCTTCCAGTGCAACGATCAGGGTGCCACGATTCTGGATGGTGCCCAGCTGGTCAGCAGCATCAGATGCGGCGGTACCAGAGGCAGAGCTGGATGCAGAGCCGGAAGCGGCGGTGCTGCTGCTCTTGGAGGAGCAGCCGGTCAGGGTCAGGACACCGGCGGCGGCCATAACGCTCATCAGGGAAATAAATGTTCTTCTTTTCATAATAAACCTCTCTATGATACTTATTAAACGTGATTGTGCGGAATCTTAAAGAAAATGAGAGAGAAGCATGTTATTGGGTGATCCGGGAGTTTCTCCGAGGACCGTCCGCTGGGGTGGGACCCTGTTGCCGCAGGCAATAGGGCGGGCGATGGAATGGCCCGTTTCGTGTCCGAGGAGAAATCTCCCGGACCACCGATGCTTAAGCCGTATGTTCGATCTTTTTCAGGAAAGCCCGGGTGCGCTCTTCTTTCGGATGGGCAAAGAACTCGGCGGAAGGGGCTTCTTCCACCACCACGCCGTTCTCCATAAGCACGGTCTTGGAAGAGACGTTGCGGGCAAAGCCCATCTCGTGGGTGACCACCAGCATGGTCATGCCCTCTTCAGCCAGCTGCCGCATGACGCTGAGCACTTCGCCGGTCAGCTCCGGATCCAGTGCACTAGTGGGCTCGTCAAAGTAGATGATCTCCGGGTCGGTGGCGAGGGCCCGGGCAATGGCAACACGCTGTTGCTGCCCGCCCGAGAGCTGCCGGGGGTAGTAGTCGGCCCGGTCAGACAGGCCCACCTTTTCCAGCATCTTCCGGCCAATGGCATCCGCCTGCTCTTTGGGCATCTTCCGGGCCACGATGAGCCCTTCGGTGACGTTCTGCAGGGCAGTCTTGTTCCGGAACAGGTTGTAATTCTGGAACACAAAAGCGGTCTTGCGGCGCAGCCGTGCCATGTCGGCCCGGGAGATGCTGCCCAGATCAAAGGACTCACCGTCAAAGACCAGTGTGCCGCTGTCAGCGGTCTCAAGGAAGTTAAGACATCGCAGCAGGGTGGTCTTGCCGGAGCCTGAGGGGCCCAGAATGGCCACGACGTCGCCCTTGTTCACAGTCAGGTCCACGCCCTTGAGCACGTCCAGCGTGCTGACCGGCTTCCGGGCGCTTCCACGGGGAAAGGGCCCGATGTGAAAATGAGACTTATTGTCATAGGTGTAAAAGGATTTGTGGATGTTTTTGATCTCTAACATTGCCATGATGCAGCCCCCTTTCTCACTGGAAACCGTGGGCGTTCAGCTGACGCTCCAACAGGCTTTGCAGCTTGGTGATGACGGTGCAGAACAGCAGGTAGACCACGGCTACCTCACAATAGATGGGCAGGAAAATGTAGGTGCGGGCAGCTACCCGCTGTCCGGCCATGAACAGCTCCGCCACCGTGATGTTGGAGGCAAGGGAAGTGTCCTTGATCATGCCGATCAGGGAGTTGGACAGGGCGGGTACGGCGGTGCGCAGGGCCTGCGGCAGGACGATGCGGCGCATGATCTGCACCCAGCTCATGCCCACACAGTATCCGGCTTCCAGCTGACCCTGCGGTACGCTTTCCAGTGCGCCCCGCATGGTCTCGGCGCAGTAGGCACCTTCGTTGAATGCAAAGGCGATGACCGCCGCCGGAAATGCGTCCAGCATGATGCCCACGCTGGGCAGGCCGTAAAAGATGATGAACAGCTGCACCAGCAGCGGCGTGCCCCGGATGACCCAGATATAGAACCGGGCGATCTGACGCAGCACCGGCACATTGGCGTACTGCACCAGTGCCACCACCACAGCAATGACCATGGCGAGGGCAAAGGAAATGATGGTCAGCGGGATGGTCATGGTAAGGCCCGCTGTCAGGATGCGGGGCAGTGCCTCCCACAGCACGCTGACCGTTCGGTTTTGCAAAAGTGTTTCAAACATTGGCAGAAATCTTCCTTCTTGACAAGAGAAAAATGTGACAGAAGGAATTATACACCCTCGACATGGGTTCATGTCAAGAGAAAACCTACAATTCCTACTAAAATACTATAACATTATTTCCCTATAAACGCAATAGGTTTTTAGGAAATGCGTACTATTCCCAAAATAAGCGAAAAACATGAGAGAACTTTGTGCAAACCGGCAAGGTGTTGACGGCGGGCGAAGGTTTGTAGTAAAATAAACTTATCTATAAGGAAGTCTGCGCCGCAGCGGCGCAGCATCACGGCCCGGGGCGCAAGACCGCCGGGCGTATACGGAGGACTGAACGTGACAAAACGTAACATTGGTATTCTGGGCGCAGGCACCTGGGGCATGGCTCTGGCACGGATGCTCTGCGTCAGCGGACACGACGTATTGGTCTGGTCGGCCATCGAGAAGGAAATCGACAACCTGTCCGAGACCCGGGTCCATCCCAACCTGCCCGGTATGATCATTCCGGCAGAACTGCGGTTCACCAAGAGCATCGAGGAGGTCTGCAAAGATAAGGATATCCTGCTCTTTGCGGTGCCTTCGGTCTTTGTGCGCTCCACCGCTGCCAAAGCACGGCCCTATGTAGCCGATGGTCAGGTCATCGTGGATGTGGCAAAGGGCATCGAGCCGGATACCCTCAACACCATGACTGAGATCCTGGCCGATGAGCTGGGCAAAGAGGGCGGGCCCAAGGGGATCCGTCTGGTGGCCCTGTCCGGTCCCACCCACGCTGAGGAAGTGGCTGTGGACCTGCCCACCACCATCGTTTCTGCCAGTCCCGATGCCGAGGCGGCAAAGTTCGTGCAGGAGGTGTTCTCCAACACCTGTATGCGGGTGTACACCAATGACGACATCAAGGGTGTGGAGCTCAGCGGTGCTATGAAGAATGTCATTGCGCTGGGTGTGGGCATCTCCACCGGTCTGGGCTACGGCGACAATGCCCGGGCGGCTCTGATCACCCGGGGCATTGCCGAGATCGCCCGGCTGGGCGTGGCCATGGGCTGCAACGTCCATACCTTTGCAGGTCTGGCCGGTATTGGAGACCTGATCGTGACGGCTACCTCGATGCACAGCCGGAACAACCGGGCCGGCATCCTCATCGGCAAGGGAGAGACCCCGGCCAACGCCGTTAAGGAAGTGGGCATGGTGGTGGAAGGCATGAACGCCCTGCCTGCTGCACTGGAACTGGCAGACCGCTACCATGTGGATATGCCCATCGTGCAGACGGTCAATGCCATCGTCAACAAGGGGATGAGCGCAGCAGAGGCAGTGCGTGCCCTGATGGATCGTGACCCCAAAAATGAGATTTCGGAACACTACCGGAAGTAAACAAAATAATAAATAAAACAAAATGGACAGCCAATTTTGGTCGGCTGTCCATTTTTTATGGGTTTATAAAAGGAAAGAAAGGTGAATGTCCGTAAGAAAACTCAACGCTTGACGTTGAAAGCTGCCATGCCGGGGTAAACTGCGCTGGCACCCAGATCCTCCGCAATGCGGAGCAGCTGGTTGTACTTTGCCACACGCTCGGTACGGCTGGGAGCACCGGTCTTGATCTGGCAGGTGTTCAGGGCCACGGCCAGATCGGCAATGGTGGTATCCTCGGTCTCGCCGGAGCGGTGGGAGCTGATGGCGGTGTAACCAGCCTTGTGAGCCATCTTGATGGCTTCCAGCGTCTCGGATACAGAGCCGATCTGGTTCAGCTTGATGAGGATGGCATTGCCTGCGCCCAGCTGGATGCCCTTGGCAAGACGCTCGGTGTTGGTGACAAACAGGTCATCGCCCACCAGCTGGACCTTGCCGCCCAGCTCACGGGTCATCTCCTGCCAGCCTTCCCAGTCCTCTTCGTCCAGACCGTCCTCGATGGAGATGATGGGATACTTCTCAACAAGGCTCTTCCAGTGTGCGATCAGCTCGCTGGAAGTGTACTCGGTGCCGGCTTTGGGCAGCTTGTAGAAGCCCTTGCCCTTGGGGCTCTTCCACTCAGAGGAAGCGGCATCCATCGCCAGCATGAAGTCCTTGCCGGGAACATAACCGGCCTTCTCAATGGCAGCCAGAATGGTCTCGATGGTCTCCTCGTCGCTGGACAGGTTGGGGGCAAAGCCACCCTCATCGCCCACGGAAGTAGCCAGCCCCTTGGCCTTCAGGATGGAAGCCAGAGCGTGGAAGACCTCGGCGCACCAGCGCAGAGCTTCCTTGAAGCTGGGAGCGCCCACGGGCATGATCATAAACTCCTGGGTATCCACAGTATTGGTGGCGTGCGCACCGCCGTTCAGGATGTTCATCATGGGGACGGGCAGGCGGTT
>CALDNF010000201.1 GCA_937917475.1 uncultured Faecalibacterium sp. | reverse complement strand
TCCAGCAGAGCGACAGGCACGGTGTTGAAGTTAGCAGCCATCGGGGTGCACAGAGTGCCGCAGAAGCCGCAGGTCAGAGCCAGCATACCAATGACAGTGGGGTTTGCACCGTGTGCCAGAACAAACGGATAGCCGATGCCCACGGTCATAACGGTGATGGCAGCGTAAGCATTGCCCATGATCATGGTGAACAGCATCATGCCAATGGCATACACCACGATACCGGCATTGACATTGCCCTCGGGGACGATGTGGCTGACGATGTCAGAGATCACGTCGCCGACGCCGGCCTTGGTGAAGATGGTGCCCAGACATGCCAGCAGCATGGGCAGCATGGACAGGGGGCCGACGGTAGAGAGCATACGCTCTGAGTCGTTCAGGAAGGTGGTGGGCTTGTTGTCCTTGTTCATGACCATCAGCAGAACGATAGCCACCAGCACGCCGATGGCAACGCCGTTCAGAGCGGACAGGCCGATGCCCAGACCGGTAATGGCGCAGATAACAGCCATAACGCCGATGCTCAAGGTGGGAGCGAAGATCTTCATGCCGATCTTCTCGTAAGCGGCCTCGGTCTCAGCCTTGGTAGCGGCAGAGACAGCGCCCTTCTTGACCTTCTTGAAGATGGCAGGCAGGCACATGACCACGACCAGAATGCCGCTTACCAGAGCAGGCAGCCAGCGGCCCAGAGCAATCACAACGCCCAGAACAGCCCAGAAAATAAAGGTGCCGACAGGCTCAGGATTCTCCTTGTCCTTCAGGTTCTTGACACCGCAGTAGATGCACAGCAGGCCGATGATGATGTAGATGACTTCCATCACCTTATTTGCCAGGGTGACATCAGCACTTGTAAAAAAACTCATTCTTCCGTCCTCCCTTACTTGTAGTACTTCTGGACCATCTTGCGGTCCTTAATGATGTAGAACACGATCGCAACAATGGTAGCAATGATGCAGACGGGGATCTCGATTGCTGCCATGGGAGCCAGTTCGACTTCAATGCCCAGACCAGCCAGAGTGCTCTGCACCAGCAGGCCGCCGGAACCGCCGACGAACAGCACCTGACCAAAGAACCAGGTAATGTTCTCCATACCGGCTGCCATACCCTTCAGCTCTTCCACGTGATCCTCGTTGGGCTCATAGCCCTGGGCAACGATAGCGCCCTCGGCCATGGGCATGATAACGGGACGGACGAAGCCTGCCACGCCGCCGAAACCGACATTGAATGCGGCGAAGATGGAGCGCATAATGCCGTACAGGCCAATGACCAGACCAGAGGTTGCGCCCTTGAACTTGCCGATCAGAGCTGCGGCTGCCTCACGCAGGCCATTGCGCTCCAGAGTGCCGGTAACCAGCATGATGATGATGAAAATCGCCATGCTGCGGTTGGCCACAAAGGTACTGCCAAGGGTCTCCAGCAGGGTGACAGGACCCAGACCGCCCACGATCGCAGTCACAACGGCTGCAACCAGAATGACGAGAATGGAGTCCAGCTTCAGTGCAAAGCCAGCGATGACGATGACAATGCCGAGTAGTTTGAGTAGTTCCATAATTGCCTTCCTTTACAGAATATATTTTCCCGGCGTG
The DNA here is from genome assembly GCA_937917475.1 of uncultured Faecalibacterium sp. GTDB lineage: Bacteria > Bacillota > Clostridia > Oscillospirales > Ruminococcaceae > Faecalibacterium. Next base: position 1,272 of record CALDNF010000201.1, on the reverse strand, counting down.
GTGCGCCGAAAATACAGAGATTTGCCTGATTTTACGAATTGACGAATGCAGCCAGCAGTATCGAGAAGCCCAGCGCCGTGAGCCACAGCGGCAAAAGACGGCGGTGCAGGTGAGCGCTGATGTCGCACTTTTCCAGAACGCCGGAGGCCTTCATGGGCACAACGGTAGTGGTTTCGGGCACAGCGGCCTCGCTGCCGTAGGGGTTCGTGGAGGTGAACTCGCCTTTACCGTTTTCACCCGGGCAGGCATACACGCCAAAGTAAGAAGTAAGGATGCCGCCCTTACCGGCAGCTGCTTTGCACACCCGCACGCGCTGCACGGTGAAAGCTTCGGCTTGCTTTTCCTCTACCAGCAGGTTGACCCGCATCATGTTGACGAGATTCAGCACGGAGGAGACCGCAATGAGCACGTCGAAGATCAGAATCAGAATGAGCAGCGGATGCATGGGCTTCGCCTCCAAATCAGAACGAATGCAGCGCCCATCCACTTGGATACAGCGCTGCATCTTGAATAGATATTGCTATTATACCATAATCAATAGGGAAATGTAAATAAAATGCTGACAATACAGGAAAGTTGTATAAAAATGGGAAAGCGGTTCGAAAAACCGATGGCCTTCCGAACCGCTTTCTCTTAAAAATAAAATCAGAAATTACTTGTTCTGGATGTACTCATCAATGGCCTTTGCGGCAGCCTTGCCGGCACCCATGGCCTTGATGACGGTAGCAGCACCGGTCACGGCATCGCCGCCGGCATACACACCGTCGCGGCTGGTCTTGCCGTCGTCGCCGTCGGTGACGATGCAGCCGTGCTTGTTGGTCTCCAGACCCGGGGTGGTGGAGCGGATCAGCGGGTTGGGGCTGGTGCCCAGACTCATGATGACGGTGTCCACGTCCAGCTCAAACTCGCTGCCCTTCTTCTCGATGGGACGGCGGCGGCCGGAAGCATCGGGCTCGCCCAGCTCCATTTCGACACAGGTGATGGACTTGACGAAGCCTTCGTCGTTGGGGTGGATCTCCACGGGGTTGCACAGGGTCTTGAAGATGATGCCCTCTTCCTCGGCGTGCTCCACTTCCTCCTTGCGGGCAGGCAGCTCGGCCATGCCGCGACGGTAGACGATGTACACAGTCTCAGCACCCAGACGCAGGGCGCTGCGGGCAGCGTCCATAGCCACATTGCCGCCGCCCACTACGGCGACCTTCTTGCCGGTGCGGATGGGAGTCTTGCTGGTGGGCAGGTAAGCTTTCATCAGGGTGGAGCGGGTCAGGAACT
>CALDNF010000200.1 GCA_937917475.1 uncultured Faecalibacterium sp. | reverse complement strand
TACGGTGATCTGGACATCTCCATCCTCGACGAGCTGCCCCCCGGCCGCAAGCCGGTCAAGACCCGCAGCATCACCGGCAAAAAGCGGCGGGACCTCTACGGTTTTCTGGATCAGGAGATCAATGCCGGGCGGCAGGTGTATATCGTCTGCCCGGCTATCGAGGACGCCGGCGACGGCGGGCTGAACGCCGTCAAGACCTACTACGAAGATACCGCCAAGGCCCTGCTGCCTGACCGCAGGGTGGGCCTGATGCACGGTAAGCTCAAGCCCAAGGAGAAAGCCGCCGTCATGGAGGATTTCAAGGCCGGGCGGCTGGATGCGCTGGTGTCCACCACCGTCATCGAGGTGGGCGTGGATGTACCCAACGCCACCGTCATGGTCATTGAAAACGCCGAGCGGTACGGCCTGAGTGCCCTGCACCAGCTGCGGGGCCGGGTGGGCCGGGGAGCTGCCGAAAGCTGGTGTTTCCTTGTCAGCGACAACGGCAGCGAAGCCGTGCAGAAGCGGCTCAAGTTCCTCTGCTCCACCAACGACGGTTTTGCCGTGGCCCAGTACGACCTTGAGAACCGGGGCCCCGGTGATTTCTTCGGGAGCCGCCAGCACGGCCTGCCCACCCTGCAAATCGCCGACCTGATGAACGATACCCGCACCCTCCACGCCGCTCAGGCCGAGGCCGCTCTGATGCTGACGGAAGACCCCCTCCTCTCCGCCCCGGAGCATCAGCTCCTTGCCCGGCAGGTGGAGCAGATGTTTGAGAAGGCCGGAGCTATGAATTAGCCCTCTCAGTCTCGCTGACGCTCGCCAGCTCCCCCAAAGGGGGAGCCATTGGCTGACCGGGTAACGGGTGCTGACTGAATAAGGTTTCTCATAAACATAAAATGCCGGGCCTTGCTGTCCAGATCAACGGCTTCATGCCGTGAATCCAGACCGCAGGGCCCGGTTGTTTGTGTTGTGAGAAACTCCCTCAGTCACGGCGTTGCCGTGCCAGCTCCCTCAAAGAGGGAGCTGTCGAACGAAGTGAGACGGAAGGAGTCAATAGAAAAGGTTACTTATTGGCTTTCTGCCATGCCTTCTCCGCCTTGAGGGCCTGATAAACTTCCATCAGGCTCACAGACTTTTCGGGGGCAAAGG
>CALDNF010000199.1 GCA_937917475.1 uncultured Faecalibacterium sp. | reverse complement strand
TCCAGACCCCCGAGGACGCCGCCGATGTGCTGGATGAGCTGATCGACCGCTACGGTGACCCGCCCCCCTCGGTCAGCGATCTGGTCAACGTCTCGCTGGTGCGGGTACAGGCCGCTGCTGTGGGCGTGTATGAGGTGACCCAGAAGAAAGACACCCTGCTTTTGCAGGTGGAGACGCTGGACGTCGCCATGATCCGGGGTCTGCTGGTGGCCTTCAATGGCCGTGTCACCGCCGGGGCCGGGGCAAAGCCCTACCTCTCCGTCACCCTTCAAGCCAACGAAAAACCGCTTGAGCTGCTGCAAAGCATCCTCAAAGCGATGAGTGATATCCTGAATGAATCCAAAAAATAAGGAGACCTTTCCTATGAAAAAACGTATTCTTGCACTTCTTTGTGCACTGGCACTGGCCGTCAGTCTGGCGGGCTGCGTCTCTACCCCCGACACCGTAGGCACCATCGGCAATGTCGAGATCACCTCCGGTCTGTACCTGCTGGCGCAGTTCGATGCCTACCAGAAAGCCGCTGACAAGGCCTCGGACGATCAGGATGCCTCTGACGTCAAGAGCTTTTTGAAAGCCACCATCACCACCGACGAGGACAGCGGCGAGACTGCCACCGTCAGCGACTATGTGTCTCAGGAAACCATGAAGAACCTTGAGACCTTTGCCGCCATTGAGACCCGCTTTGAGGAACTGGGCGGCCAGCTGACTGCCGATGAGGAATCTCAGGCTGACAGCTATGCCTCTCAGCTGATGGATCAGTACGGCGACACCTACAAAGCCAACGGCATCGGTCTTGAGACCGTCAAGCGATTTGAGCGGATCCTGCTCAAGAGCAACGACCTTGTCACCCTCATCTACGGCACCGACGGCGAGACTCCGGTCTCGGACGAGGAACTGTCCAGCTATCTGCAATCCGACATGGTGGAGCTGGCCTATTACGTTGTGCCGCTTTACAACAGCAGCACCTACGCCTTTGCCGACGACGACCAGAAGGCCGAGATGCTCTCTCTGGCACAGGATGCCGTGGCAGACTACACCGCCGCTGCCCCCGCCGACAGCACCTCGCTCCAGATGAACGCTTTTGCTGCCGCCGTTTCCCCGGCCCTCTCGGGCATCTGCGCCGTGCTGGACGATACCCCCTCTTCCACCACCGCACAGACTGAGCTTCTGAGCTCCTCTACCATTGACTCCACCTTTACGCAGGAAGGCTCTGCCGACACCATCCGCAGCCTTTCCTTCGGTCAGGCCGCCGCAGTCCAGTATTCCAGCTACGCCATGATGATCGCCCTGCGGGTCGATCCGCTGGACGTCAGCTCTCTGGATGATGTGCGCGCTCAGGTGCTCACCGATATGAAGTCCGAGGAGCTGCAGGACGCTCTGGAACAGTATGGTGCCCAGCTTCCCCACAACCTCAGCACCTCCGCCATGAACAAGATGCCCGCCAAGAAGATCGTAAACAACAGCACCAACAGCTGATTTCCGGATCTCAAACCAGCATAAAGCCCCCGCCGCTTCCGGTCTATACCGGCCTGCGGCGGGGGCTTGCTGTTTTTACGGATTATTATGCTCGATCAATTTTCCGGTCTGGTGGGATATGTGCCCTCCGGGAAGGCTGCAACAACACAATATGCGTTCTGCTTTTTGCTGTCCTTGCCGATCCAGACACCGATATATTTCAGATCCTTACGGCCAACGTAACATCCGCCGGAAATATTAAGCGGATTCGCATTAAAGTCGATCTTCTTCCAGTCCTCGATGCCCTTGGCAAAGGAGGTCTTGAACCCATCCTCCGTCATATAGCCGGACGAGAGTGCGACACCGCTCACAAAATATACTTTGTAAGTCTGGCCATTGATGGTAACCTTGTCATCGCTATTCTTGTTCGATGCTGCGTACATCTTTTCGGCCTGCTTGTTCAGGTCATCCGTCATCTGCACCTGACTGAGGCCTGCCTCTTTCCGGGCCGCATTCATAGCACGCACCACGCCTGCCGCATCGACACCGCCGGCCACGGACTCCGAGCCGCAGGCTGTCAGCAGGGTCAAAGCCAGCACGCAGGCCAGCATAAGGGCTGCAAATTTTGAGAATTTTTTCATAAATTGAACCTCCCTGTTTTTCCGCAAAAGCAAACAATGATCCCAACGCTTTCAGTTTAGACCATCCTTTGCTCCTGTGTCAAGGCAGGGAGGTTTCTTTCGTCGATGTTTCCAAAGACGCTGTTATTTTTTCGTCGTTTCGCCGGTCACCCGGGCGAACTCTGCCGCAAAAGCCGCATTGACCGACCGCACCGCCATGGCATCCGGCTTGAGGGCAGAGCGGTCATAGGTGAACAGACCGTTCACCTCGTCCTCCACGTCGGTGAGCTGGGTGTAGACCAACGCCGAAAGTCCCCGCTCCAGCTGAGGAAGCACCGAGCCAAGCTGCAATTTCTTGTATCGGCCGGTCAGCTCCTCCCGGCTTCCGGCGGTGCCGTAGCCGTAAGTTTTTCCCTTTGGTTCGTGGCCGGGCATGGGCCATGCAATGCCGCCGTACTCGCTCAGGGCTACGGTACGTTTTCCGGGCCGGATGCGGAGGGGATAAAAATAGTTGTGGCGGGAATCCACATCGCCGCCGCCCTGATCAAACCAGCCGCTGGCCTCGTCCACCAGCCGGGTGCCGTCCAGCTCCCGGAGAGCCGCTGTGGCTTTCTTTGCGTCAAACTGCCCCCATCCCTCGTTGAAGGGTACCCAGCAGCCGATGCAGGGATGGCACTTCAGAGCCGCTACGGTGGCTTCCAGCTCCTGACGGTAATCTTCCCTGCCTGCCTCATTTCCACGGCTCAGAAGCCCCCAGAAGGGCCTTGTGTCGGGTGTATGGCGGAGCAGGGGCTGGAACACATTAGTCAGGTAGGTGACGTACCACATCGAGTAAGGCCCGCCGCCGTTCACCATATCCTGCCAGACGATGATGCCCAGCCGGTCACAGTGGTAATACCACCGCTGTGGTTCGATCTTTGCGTGCTTGCGCAGGAGATTAAAGCCCAGCTCCCGCACCTGCTCCAGCTCATGGGTCACTGCGCTGTCCGAGGGGGGAGTATACAGTCCCTCGGGCCAATAACCCTGATCCAGCAAACCGTTGAGCAGAAGGGGCTGACCATTCAGGCAGAACCGCAGCACGCCTCGGGCATCCGGCTCGCAGCTCCATTTGCGAAGGGCAAAATAGCTGTGCACCGTGTCAAAATCCTCTTCTTCTCCCTGGGTCGTTCCCACGGTCAGGTCATAGAGGAAGGGACTGTCCGGGCTCCACGGGAAGAAATGCTCCTCCGGGATGCTGAGAGTCACTTCTCCTTCCCGGTCGGCTTCGTCGCTGCCCCAATCCTCGGCAATGGTCACGCCTCCGGCCCGCACCACAGCCCAGAGGTTCTTCGCTCCGCCGGGCTGAGCTGTGACTGCCCGCACAGTAACGGTGCGGGCATCGTAATCCGGAGCGACTTCCAGCAAGGTGATGTAGTTTTCCGGCACACGCTCCATCCACACCGTCTGCCAGATGCCGCTCTGGGCCGGGTAGAACATCCCTCCGGGCTTCAGAGTCTGCTTGCCCCGGGCCTGCTGCCCATTGCCTGTGGGGTCCTGCACCGCCACCCAGAGGGTGTTGTGCCCCCGGCTGCTGAGGTAGTTGGTGATGTCCAGCGTAAAGGGCCAGTAACCACCCCGGTGGCCCCCGGCCAGATGGCCGTTGACCTCCACAGCGCAGGCGTAATCCACCGCCCCGAAGTGGAGCAGCACCCGTCCGCCCTCACCGGCAGGCGGGGTGAAAGTGCGGTGATAGTGGAGCCACTCGCCGGGGCGGAGGGTGCGCCCCACACCGGAAGCTCTGCTCTCCGGCGAGTAGGGCACCAGAATGTTTCCTTCCCATCGTTCCGGGAACTTTGCCTCCCGGGTAATGGCATACTGCCACAGTCCGTTCAGGTTTTCATAGCTGTCCCGCCGCAACGCCGGGCGGGGATATTCCGGGAGCGGGTGGTTCATAGTGCTCCTCCTTACCGGTAAGCTGCCGCCAGCTTCTCAAGGGCGGGCAGGCTCCGCAGGACCTTTTCGGTGTCGATGCAGTAGGCCAGCCGGACATACCCCTTGACGCCAAAGGTGTCACTGGGCACCAGCAGCAGGTCAAATTCCCGGGCTTTCATGCAGAAGGCGTTTGCGTCCTCTTCCAGTGCCTTGGGGAAGATATAGAAAGTTCCGCCGGGCCGCTCCACTTCAAAGCCCAGAGATTTGAGCTTATCATAGAGCAGGTTCATATTCTTTTCGTAAACGGACAGGTCGCTGGTCACATTCAGGCAGCGGCCCACAGCCCGCTGAATGATGCTGGGCGGGCAGTTGTGGCCGGTGAAGCGGGAGATCTGGGACATCATATCCACCAGCACATCCTCGCCCTCACAGCCCGGGCGCACTGCCACATAGCCCAGACGCTCGCCGGGCAGGGACAGGCTCTTGGAGAAGGAGAAGCAGGTCAGGGTGTGGAGATAGAATCTGGCCGGGTAGGGCACCTTTTTGCCGTCAAATGCAATGTCCCGGTAGGGCTCATCGCTGACCAGAAAGATGTTGTGGCCGAACTCTTTGCTCTTTGCCGTCAGGATGTCCGCCATCCGGGTCAGGGTCCCGGCAGAATAGACCACGCCGGTGGGGTTATTGGGGGTGTTGATGAGGACACAGGTCACCGCCGGGGTCAGCATCTCTTCAAAAGCATCCAGATTGGGCTGGAAGGCCGGAGCCTGCGGCGGCACCACCTTGAGCACCGCCCCGGTGCCCTCCACATAGGGGCTGTACTCGGGGAAGTAGGGCGCAAAGGTCAGCACTTCATCGCCGGGCTTGGTCACTGCACGGATAGCGTGAGCAATGGCACCCGCTGCACCGGTGGTGGGGAAGATATGCTTCTGCTCATAGGGCAGCTCAAAGGTCTCAGCCAGATGCACCGCCACGGCAGTGCGGAAGCCCGGGTCGCCCTGACTGGGGCAGTAGCCGTGGAGGTCCACCGGGTCGCCGTTTTTCAGGAGGTCCTCCATGGCCTCGGTGAACTGAGGCGGGCAAGGCACGCTGGGGTTGCCCAGAGAGTAATCAAACACATTCTCGTACCCAACTTCGGCGGCACGCTGTTTGCCGTACATAAAGGTCTCACGGATAACGCTCTTGTTGTTGAGCATGGCACGGTAGGTTTCGTTCAGCATAATACTTTCCCTTCGTTTCTATCACTTCTTGTCCGGCAGAGGTGCGGCATAGCTCTGCTCCACCTTGACAACACAGCTATATTTGGGGTCCTGACTGGTCACAAAGCTGCACATCTCCGCCAGCATCTTGTCTTTATCCCCGGCATATCCTGCCGGGAACGCCAGATCGAATAGAACATTGGTGTGGGTGTCGCCCGGCACGATCCGGAGATCATGCACCGACAGCTGCGGGTCCAGCTGACGGGCTTTTTCCGCCAGTCGGGTGCGCAGCAGCCCCACCCGGGCATCGGAGGTCACAATGGGGTCATAATGGATGGTCACCTGAAGATTGTCTTTCTTCATGAAATCCGCTTCAATGTTGTCGATGACATCATGGGCGGCCAGCGGGTCGGTCTCTGCCGGGAACTCGATATGGAGGGAGGCAAACTGATGCCCCGGGCCGTAATCGTGCACCATCAGGTCATGGACGCCCAGCACCCCGGGATAGCTCATGACCGTCTGTTCAATGTGTTCCACCAGCTCCGGGCTGGGGCTCTCGCCCAGCAGCGGGCTCAGGGTGTCCATTACCAGCCCCCAGCCCGACCAGAGGATAAAGCCTGCCACTGCAAGGCCCATCAGGCCGTCCAGCCGGGCCCAGCCTGTCAGGCTGCACACCACCGTGGAGATCAGCACTGCCCCGGTGGTCAGCACATCGTTCCGGCTGTCGGCGGCTGTGGCCATCAGGGTCTCGGAGCCGATGGTCTGCCCAACGATGCGGTTGAAGCCGCTCATCCAGAGCTTGACCAGAATGGACGCTGCCAGCATCCCCACGCTCAGCCAGCTGAACGCCACCGCCGTGGGATGGAATGCCTTCACCGCCGATTCCTTCAGCAGCGAAAAACCGATGCCCAGAATGGTCACGCTGACCACCAGCCCTGCCAGATACTCGTACCGGGCGTGGCCGTAGGGATGCTCTGCATCCGGGGCCTTTGCTGCCAGACGGAACCCGATAAGGCTGACCACATTGGAGGATGCATCCGAAAGGTTGTTCAGTGCATCCGCCATGATAGCGATGGACCCGAACAGGGTGCCCACCGTCAGCTTACCCAGACAGAGCAGCAGATTGCAGACCATTCCCACCACACTGGCAAGGTTGCCGTAAGCGGTGCGGACTGCCGGGTCTTTTACATTCCCGGAATCTTTTATGAAAAGCCGGATCAATAATTTTGTCATGTTTCTTCCCCCTTCCCGGCGGATATGATCTCAGTATAGCATCTCGTCCGCCGGTTTGAAAGTATTCTGAAAAATTTTTGGGTATGCAAGACCCCCGGTGAAGCGGGGTATGCCTCACCGGGGGTCAATGATTGCGGTTTATGCAGCTCAGATGTTCTTATCCGAAGGCTTGCTCAGGTCGATGCTGCGGATGATCTTGCGCACCGGCAGGATGCTCTTAGCGTTCATGGACAGCTCGTCCACGCCCATCCGGAGGAAGGTCTCGGTCAGGGCGGTGTCTGCCCCCAGCTCGCCGCAGATGCCCACCCAGATGCCGTGGCGGTGGCCTGCATCGATGGTCATCTGGATCTCACGCAGCACAGCGGGATGATGGGGGTTGAAGAAGGGCTCCAGCTTTGCGTTCTGGCGGTCCAGTGCGCAGGTGTACTGGGTCAGGTCGTTGGTACCGATGGAGAAGAAATCGCACTCCGCCGCCAGATCGTCGGCGATCATCACAGCGGCTGGGGTCTCGATCATGGTACCCACTTCGATCTTCTCATCAAACTTCTTGCCCTCGGCACGCAGCTCGGCACGGCACTCATCCAGCGTGGCCTTGGCATCCCGCAGCTCCCGCAGGCTGGTGATCATGGGGAACATGATGCTCATGTTGCCGTAAGC
>CALDNF010000198.1 GCA_937917475.1 uncultured Faecalibacterium sp. | reverse complement strand
TGCTGGTGACCATCGTCAGCGGATAGAGCCGGGTGCCGGCACCGCCGGCCAGAATAATACCTTTCATTTTTTGCGCACTCCTTTAATTGATGATGAAAAAAGTTGTGCAGCTGTACGAGGACCAGAGGCTTTCCCCTGTGCCCCGTAATATTCAAAGCGGAGCTGCGTCCGCTGTCAACAATGCTGCGCAAAACCATCTTCCGCCGCCTTTAGGCCGGGACAAGATAGTTTTACACTTTATTCTACTATCAATCCGAAAAAAAAGCAAGAAAGAAGCGGCCCTTGCAGCAAATTTTCTGCAAAGACCGCTCCTGTATTCAGAATTTGAACCCCCACTTGGAGAAATACCGCAGCAGGCTCCCCGCCTGCCAGAGAAACGGCTTTAAGCTGCGGTGGGCCGCACGATGCCATGCATGGATGGCGGTATACTGGGGCACCAGATACGCCTTGCCTTTCGTCCGCATCTTCTGGGTCAGGTCAGCGTCCTCGACGTACATGAAATAGTGCTCGTCAAAGCCGCCCACCTCTTTGAACTCCGCAGTCCGCACCGCCGAAAAGCTGCCGGTGCAGAACTCAATTTCAGTGGGCCGGGTCAGATCCCGGTCTGCCATCAAATACTGATCGTTATATTTTGCCCAGAATTTCAGAAACGGCAGCTGCCGATAGACCATGGGCCGGAGGCTGCACCGGCGAAGCGGGAGCCGCTGTTCCCGGCCATCGGGGAATTTCAGCCCCGGGCGGGCCATCACGGCGTCCGGGTGTTCCGCCATCCAGTCAGCAAGATCGCTGAGGGTATCTGCCGTCAGCTGGATATCCGGGTTCAGGATAAAGTGATAATCGCTGGTCAGCCGGGGCAGGACGGTGTTGTGGCCGGTTCCAAAACCGCCGTTGGTCTGGCGGCAGATCACCTCCACCCGCTGACCCGGGGCGCAGGCCAGGCAGCCCTTCCGCACTGCTTCTTCCAGATGGGCCCCGCTGCCGTCCGGACTGGCGTTATCCACCAGATAGAGGGTCAGTGGGTGGCGGCGGGTGTATTCCAGCACCGTTGCCGCCGCCTGAACCGCTTCTTCCCAGCAGTTATAGATCACGATCGCTGCCGATAACTCCACCTGTGTTCCTCTTTTCGTTGTCACTTTTGTCTCACTCCAGCGGCTTGATATCGAAGGTAAAATCTTCCTTCATCCGGTCAAAGTTGGGATTCATGCAGGGATCGCCTGCTTCCAGCTCTGCCTTCCACCGCTTCTGGAACCGCTCCACCTCGGAGACGAAACGCTTCCGCTTCTCGGGGCTCTCGTCCAGACCACGGCTCTTGCTCTCATAGTGATAGAGCTGTGCAAAGGGAGTAAAGACGTTGGTATAGCCCGCCTTGCGCACCCGCACGCAGAAATCCACATCGTTGAAGGCCACGGCAAAGCTCTCGTCCAGACCGCCCACTTCTTCATAGACGTTCTTGCGGATCATCAGGCAGGCAGCGGTGACGGCGTACACATCCTGCGCATAGACCAGACGGCCCATGTAGCCGGGATGGCCTGCCGGGAAGTTCTTGTGCATATGCCCGGCCAGCGTCAGGAAGCCAAATCCAATGCCTGCGTGCTGGATGGTGTCATCGGGGTACAGCAGCTTGACGCCGACACAGCCCACCCGCTCCTGCTGGGCGTACATGACCATCTCTTCCAGCCATTTGGGAGTGATGACCTCGGTATCGTTGTTGAGCAGAAGGATATACTCGCCGGTCGCATACTTCTCGCCGAAGTTGTTCAGGGCACTGTAGTTGAAGCCCTTGCCCTCCCAGGTGACGACTTTCAGGTTATCCGGGTGAGCTTTCTGCATCCGCTCATAGGTACGGAAGGTTTCGGGGTCCCTGCTGTTGTTCTCGATCAGGATGACCTCAAAATCCGGGTAGGTAGTGCGGGCATAGATGGAATCGATGCAGGTCTCCAGATCGTCCACATGATCGCAGGTGGGGATCAGGATGCTGACCCGGCCGGGTCTGGTGATGGTATAATCGGTCTTGTAGAAGCCCGGGGTATTGGGGATCATGGACACGCCGTCCACCGGCACGCCCACCCGCTCATAATGGGCATAGAGGGCCTTGACGGCAGCTTCCAGGCAGTAAAGTTTTGCCGAAATATTACTTGCCACGCTGGCGGGGCTGGAACGCCAGTAGTAAAGCAGATGCGGAATGTGGACTACCTTTTCCGCCTGCTCGGTGAGGCGGAGGTAGAGGTCATAATCCTGACTGCCGTTGTACTCATTCCGCTCGCCGCCGCCCACCTTGGCCAGCAGGCTGGCTTTAAAGACGCTGAGGTGGCAGATATAGTTGTTGGAACGCAGGTTATCCAGCGTATAATCCGGCTTGAAGTGGTAAACGGTCAGGTGGTCGATATCGCCCTCAAACGTCACCTCGTCGGTGTAGACGAAGTCGGCTCCCTGCTGGGCCACAGCCTGTGCCACATACCAGAGAGCGCAGGGATGAAGGATATCATCATGATCCAGCAGGGCAATGTAATCGCCCTGTACCATCTCAAAGCCGTGGTTAGTGTTGCCCGCAATGCCCTCGTTCTCAGCAAGCTTCTGGTAGCGGATGCGGCTGTCGGTGCGGGCACGGTCCTTGACGATCCGGGCCACATTCTCATCCTGCCCGGCATCCACCATGCAGAGCTCCCAATTCCGGTATGTCTGATTCTGCACCGAGTCCAGCAGTTCCTCAAGGAAATTCTGCGGCGTGTTGTACAAAGGCACCACAATGCTGATCATGGGCCCATCAGGCTGGCTTCCCGCCTGCTTCACCAGAAGTTCCGGCGTTGCAAAGCGGTCTGCGGGCATAGCCTTGCCCGGGAAGAGCTTTGCATACTCCCGCCGGGCCCGGGCCTGCTCCCGCATCCCGGAAATGCCGATCCGATGCAGGGTAGCAAAGAACACAAACAGCGGGAAGGTCTGTCCGATCTGGCGGCACTTGCTCACCAGATACCGCAAAGGCCAGCTCATCTTCCAGAAGGTCGAATTGGTGACACTGTTCAGGGTCGTTTCCAGCTGCTGCTCATGGCTGCGGCTGAGAGCCAGATCGCTGCGCAGCCGCTCAATGGACGCCACCGACTCGCTGCTGACCTTCTCGGCCCGGAGGGTCTGCTCATGCAGGAAAGCGATCTCCCGCTCATAACCCTCGATCAGTTCCCCGGCCTCCGGCGCAGCGGCCTGACGGCAGAACAATGCCGTTGCCACCGAGCGGTCCCGGCATTTCCACTTGAAGTTCCGGTAGAATCCCTGCTCCACCAGCTTTTGTGCGCCCTCAGCCACATCCTCCGCATGGCTGCCGAAGAGCAGCACCTTATCACAGGCCACAACATCCGGAAGCTCGGTCTCCCCGAGCCCTGACACGATCAGAAGCTCCGGAGTCTCCCCCTCTGCGGCAAGGGGAAATTTTTCCTCCCGCAGCTCTGCTTCCAGCACTTCGTCGCCGCCCAGCACCTTCACCGTCCGGGGTGCAAGTTCCCGGGCGATCTGCCTTGCCAGCTGACGGCGGCGTTCCTGTGCCTGCCGTTTTTCCTTTTCCTTATCCAACTGCATTTTGATTTCTCCACTCCTGTGAGCCATGCTCCAACGCCCACAAACATAATACAAACGTGTATAGTATACCAAATCTCGCCCCATTTGAGAAGCGATTTGGCGTAATTCCTTCGGCTTTCCAGCGATTTCTGTCCTCAGCCGCCGAACATCTTGAACAGCCAGTCGAACATTCCGCCGCCGCTGCCCGCCGTACTGATGGATGCACCGGTGTAATAATGCCGGAGGATCTTTTTATAGGTCATTCCCTGCTCTGCGGCATAGCCCACGGCTCCGCACTGACTCATGCCTACGCCGTGTCCGAAGCCGTAGTAGGTCATGGCCGGAGTGCCGTTGACCTCACCAAAGTCAAAGCAGTAGCGGGAGCTAACGAACTGACTGATGCAGCGGTAGCTCCGGCCATTGGAAACAAAGGTGTTGTACCGGACATATCCGCCCAGATCCTTATGGGAGGTGTCTGCCGTGCGGTAGGGCTCTCCGGTGCGGCTGTCGTTGTACTCGACGTATTTATAATCCTTGCCGATGCTCCGCCGCAGGATGTTATGATACTGCTCCTCATAGGGGCTCTCCACGCTTTGCAGGTAGGGCACATCCGTGCCCCATGCATCCAGCGCAGTGCAGGTGCCGTATTGGCCGGTCTGGGTATTATAGCCCGCACTGGCCGACCACACTGCATCGATGACGCTGCCGTTGTAAGTCAGCACTTCATTCTTCACCGGCTCAATGGCCTTGCGCAGTTTTTCCCGGGTGGAGGAAGGGATCTGGTCCACCGGGGTATAGATCAGCGCATTGGCCGAAGAACCGTATTTTTTCTGGTACTCCAGATAGGAATGGATGGCCACGGCCTGCGCTTTCCACGCCTGCTGTGCCGCCGATGCGCTGACATAGCTGCCAATGGAGCCAAGCTCTGTATAAGTAATGCCCACCAGACAGTCCACAAGGTTCAGAGTCACGTTTTTCCGCAGGCCCTTGCCCTTGATGTTCAGGTACGGCAGGGTGATGGTATCCCCCCAGCCAAAGATCCAGCTCAGGCAGTTTTCTTCTTCCACCGGGATCAGGGTGGTATTTGCTCCGCCGATGGTAGTGGCTGCGGGTTCCGGTCCCTCCTCTTCTTCCGACACGGCCTCCGCCGGAACCTCCGGCAGCGTTTCGGGCTGCTCGGCAAACACTGCCGGGACTGCCGTGCAGAACATCACCGCCGCCAGCAGCAATGCTGCCGTGCGGCGGGCCAGCATAGAAACAGATTTCAAAGCTTCGTCCTCCCATTTTGCGCCTTTGCAGGCATAGAATTCCATTTTCTTTCAGTTTAACACACCCTGCCCCCAACGGCAAGGACGAGAGTTTTGTTTTCACAAAAGATATTGTTTTGTGAAATTCATATTCTAGGATGAATTTATCCTAAAATTATGCTATACTATAAGAAAGGAGGAGATTTCTCATGATGATAAATACCAGCAATCTTGTTTCAATTACAGAAGCAAATCAGAATTTTTCCAAGGTCGCACGGTTGGTTGACGAACACGGCTCTGCAGTGATCTTGAAAAACAATACACCTCGGTATCTCATTGTTGAATTCAGTCAGGCCGAAAAAGCACAGGCTGCAGAAGATGACGATGTTCTGAGCATTTCTTCTCGGCTGATTGCCAAAAATCGTAAAGCTTATGAGGAGCTTGCCAAATGAAAATGCTGAACAAACGGCAGGTTCTGCTGCTGCACGAACAGCTGATTGCTGAAACTGGCGGTTCTTCTGGGCTTCGAGACGAGGGGCTGTTGGAGTCTGCCCTATCTGCCCCTTTCCAGAGCTTCGCCGGTGTAGACGTTTATCCATCCATTCAGCAGAAAGCAGCACGGCTTGGGTATGGCCTTGTCAAAAACCATCCTTTTGTGGATGGAAATAAGCGAATTGGTGCTCACGCCATGCTGGTTTTTCTTTCTCTGAACAGCATCGAATTAGACTATGTATGGAATGAATTAGTGGAGATCATTCTTCAAGTTGCTTCCGGTGAGACAGACTGCGCCGGGCTTCTGCAATGGATTCTTCTGCACGAGAGCTAAAAAATACCTCTCATCGATTCATACGATGAGAGGTATTTTTCGTTCAAAAATTACTGCTGCTGTGCGTTTTTCTTAGCCTCGAGAGCCAGAATGGCGTCACGGCGGCTGAGGTTGATACGGCCCTGCTGGTCGATATCGGTGACCTTGACCACAATGGCATCGCCCACGGCGACCACATCTTCCACACGCTCCACACGCTTGGTGTCCAGCTTGGAGATATGGACCAGACCTTCCTTGCCCGGTGCGATCTCAACGAAGGCACCAAAGTTCATCAGGCGGGTGACCTTGCCCTTGTAGATGGCACCGATCTCGGGATCCTCCACAATGGTCTTGATGGTGAAGATGGCCCGCTTTGCATCCTCCTGATCCACAGCGGAGACGAACACATGGCCATCCTCCTGCACATCGATCTTGCAGTTGCAGGTAGCGCAGATGTCCTGAATGACCTTGCCGCCCTTACCGATGACATCCTTGATCTTATCGGTGGGGATCATCATGCTGAACATCTTGGGTGCCCAGCGGCTCAGCTCGTGGCGGGGCTCTGCGATGACCGGCTTGATGATCTCATCCAGAATGTACAGACGGCCCTTGCGGCACTTCTCGAAGGCTTCGGCAATGATGTCGTAAGTCAGGCCATCGATCTTGATGTCCATCTGGATGGCCGTGATGCCCTTGCGGGTACCGCCCACCTTGAAGTCCATGTCGCCGTGGAAGTCCTCGACGCCCTGAATGTCCAGCATGGTCATCCAGCGGTCGCCCTCGGTGATCAGGCCGCAGGAGATACCGGCCACGGGGGCCTTGATGGGTACACCTGCATCCATCAGGGCCAGTGTAGAGCCGCAGATGGAAGCCTGAGAGGTGGAGCCGTTGGAGCTCAGGACCTCAGAGACGCAGCGGATGGTGTAGGGGAATTCCTCCAGAGAAGGGAGCACCGGCACCAGAGCACGCTCAGCCAGTGCGCCATGGCCGATCTCACGACGGCCGGGGCTGCGGGGTGCACGAGCCTCGCCCACGGAGTACGGCGGGAAGTTATAATGATGGATGTAACGCTTGGTCTGCTCATCGGTCAGGTCATCCATGAGCTGGTTGTCCTTGGTGCCGCCCAGCGTGCAGGTGGTGAGCACCTGAGTCTGCCCACGGGTGAACATACCGGAACCATGGACCCGGGGCAGGATGCCAACCTCAGCAGCCAGCGGACGGATCTCGTTGATGCCTCGGCCATCCACACGCTTGCCCTCATCCAGCAGCCAGCGGCGGACCACATACTTCTGCATCTTGTAGCTGACCAGATCGAGGTCGGCTTCGCTCAGGTCGGGGTACTCCTCGGCGATCTTGTCCATAATGGGCAGCAGGGCTGCATCACGAACGTTCTTGTCGTCGGTGTCCATCGCGGCCTTGAAGTCGTCCAGATACTTGTCCTTGATGGCATGGAACAGGTCCATATCCAGACCCACCACCTGGAAGTCGATCTTCGGCTTGCCCCGCTCTGCCACGATGCCGTTGATGAAGGTGATGATCTTCTTGATTTCCACATGAGCGGCCTTGATGGCGTTGAGCATGGTGTCCTCGTCCACCTCGTTGGCACCGGCTTCGATCATGACGATCTTATCCATGGTGGCAGCAACGGTCAGGGCCAGATCGCTGACTTTACGCTGCTCCTGGGTGGGGTTCAGAACGATCTCGCCGTTCACCAGACCCACCTGCACGCCGCCGATGGGGCCGTTCCAGGGGATCTCAGACACTGCGGTGACCAGAGATGCACCGATCATGCCGGCGATCTCGGGGCTGCAGTCGGGGTCGAGGCTCATGACAGTCATGGTGATGCAGACATCGTTCCGCATCTCTTTGGGGAACAGCGGGCGCATGGGGCGGTCCACCACACGGCTGGTGAGGATGGCACGCTCGCCGGGGCGGCCCTCACGGCGCATAAAGCTGCCGGGGATGCGGCCTGCGGCGTAGAGCTTTTCTTCGTACTCCACGTTCAGGGGGAAGAAATCGACGCCTTCCCGGGGCTTGGGGCTCATGACGACATTGCACAGCACGCAGGTCTCACCATAGCGGATCAGTGCACTGGCGTTGGACAGACCGCACATCTTGCCCATTTCGACCTTGAAGGGCCGGCCTGCCAGCTCGGTCTCGTAGACCT
The DNA here is from genome assembly GCA_937917475.1 of uncultured Faecalibacterium sp. Classification (GTDB taxonomy): domain Bacteria; phylum Bacillota; class Clostridia; order Oscillospirales; family Ruminococcaceae; genus Faecalibacterium. Next base: position 287 of record CALDNF010000198.1, on the reverse strand, counting down.
TGAAATTCTCAAAGGTCTCTTTGCGGGAACCAAATTCAATTGCCATTGGGTTTGCCTCCTTTGTCCTTTTAGAATCGGTTTTCTATTCTTCCAAAAGGCTGCCGGCTGCGCATCAGAGCAATAAATCCAGCGTCCGTGCCAAAGGCGTGTTCCCGGCACAGGCGTTCGATTTACTGCTGCAACACGCAGCAGGCGGCCTGTTGTTCTGAAAAAAGAGCAGAGGGCAGGCACCTTTGCGGTACCTGCCCTCTGTTTTCTATTACTTACGCAGACCCAGGGTTGCGATC
>CALDNF010000197.1 GCA_937917475.1 uncultured Faecalibacterium sp. | reverse complement strand
CCACCAGAGAGCAGTCTGCCTGCACGCAGCCCTCGGCCACGCCCTTGACGATCTCGGCGATCTTCTCGGGCACATTGCGGCCGCAGGCGATGTAATCCAGAAAGACCAGCGGCTTGGCACCGGCGCAGATGACATCGTTGACGCACATGGCCACGCAGTCGATGCCGATGGTATCGTGCTTATCAAGGATCATGGCGATCTTGAGCTTGGTGCCCACACCGTCGGTACCGGAGATCAGCACCGGGTGCTTGTAACCGGTGCAGTCCAGCTCAAACAGGCCGCCAAAGCCGCCCAGACCGCCGATGCAGTGCTCATTCATGGTGCGGGCAACGTACTGTTTCATCAGTTCGACCGAACGGTAACCGGCGGTGATGTCCACACCGGCAGCTGCATAGCTTTCAGAATAGCTCTTTTCCATCTTGATTACTCTCCTAACTTTTTCTCGTCTTTGGGGCGGTCGTTCAGGTGGCGTTCATGGATATCGGTAGAAAGCACCTCTTCCGGTTTGACGGCGTATTTGCCGGTGAAGCAGGCGGTGCAGAATCCGCAGTGAGCATTGTGAGCCAGCTGCACCACATGGTCAGTGGACAGGTAGCCCAGCGTATCGGCCCCGATGATCTCATTGATCTGATCCACAGTACGGCCGGTGGCCACCAGCATCTTCTGGTCGGGGATGTCGGTGCCGAAGTAGCAGGGATATTTGAAGGGGGGTGCCGAGACCCGGAAGTGGACCTCTTTTGCACCGGCGTCCCGCAGCAGGTTGATGATCCGGGCCGATGTGGTGCCCCGGACGATGGAGTCATCCACCAGCACCACACGCTTGCCCCGCACCGTGCTGGATACCACGTTCAGCTTGATGCGGACGCTGTTTTCCCGCTGCTTCTGGCTGCCCTGAATAAAGGTACGGCCGATATACTTATTTTTGATGAATCCGATGCCATAGGGGATACCGCTTTCTTCGGAGTAGCCCAGAGCTGCATCCAGACCGGAATCCGGCACGCCGATGACCACATCGGCCTCCACCGGGTGCTCCTGTGCCAGGAACCGGCCGGCCTGCTTGCGGGCTTCGTGGACGGAGCAGCCCTCAATGACGCTGTCCGGGCGGGCAAAGTAGATGTACTCAAAGACACACATCTGGCTGTCCGGGCGTCCCACATGATCTTCGATGCTCCGCAGCTCATTGGTGCGGGTATCTGCAATGACGATCTCGCCGGGCTTCACATCCCGCAGCAGGGTAGCTCCAACGGCATCCAGTGCACAGCTCTCGCTGGCAAAAACGTAACCGCCGCCGGGCAGGGTGCCGATGCAGAGGGGCCGGTAGCCCCGGGGATCACGGACTGCGATGAGCTTGGTGGCTGACATGATGACCAGACTGTAGGCACCTTCCAGCACATCCATGGTCTTGCTGATGGCAGTCTCGATGCTGCCCATCCGCAGGCGGTTCCGGGTGACCAGATAGCAGATGACCTCGGTATCGGAGGAGCCGTGGAAGATGGCTCCTTCATTTTCCAGCTGACGGCGGAGTTCCAGCGCATTGGTCAGGTTGCCGTTGTGGCACAGAGCCATGGTGCCCCGGCCATGCCGGACGATCATGGGCTGGGCGTTGGCCCGCACCCGGCTGCCCGATGTGGCGTACCGGACGTGGCCGGTGGCCATCCGTGCGGTGGGCTTTGCCAGCGAGGCCAGAACGTCCGGGGTAAACACCTCATTGACCAGACCCAGATCCCGGTGGCCCTGAATCACACCGTCGTCGTTGACGGCGATGCCGCAGCTCTCCTGGCCACGGTGCTGCAAAGCGTAAAGGGCCGAGTAGGCGGCAGCAGCCACGTCCTCGGTCCCGGCGCGGTCGTAAATACCGAACACGCCGCACTCCTCATGGAGCGGATATGCAAAATCAGACATTCGTTCTCCTTTTGATCTGTTGGTTCTCCGCCGGTCACAGGGCGGCAATTTCGTCCTGAAGCTTGGCTTCTTTTTCGGCGATCTGCCGCTGCATGGCGGCCCGCTCTGCGGCCAGTTTTTCAGCCAGAGCATCGTCGCTGAGGGCAAGGATCTCCGCCGCCAGCCAGGCAGCGTTCTTTGCGCCGTTCAGGGCCACCGTTGCCACCGGGATGCCGCTGGGCATCTGCACCGTGGCAAGCAGGGCATCCAGACCATCTGCCGCACCGCCCTTCATGGGGATGCCGATGACCGGCAGGGTGGTGTTGGCCGCAAAGGCTCCCGCCAGATGAGCTGCCATACCGGCTGCACAGAGGATGACACCAAAACCGTTGGCCTTTGCATCCTTTGCAAACTGCGCCGCCTCGGCGGGGGTGCGATGCGCCGACAGGATGTGTGCTTCAAAGGGGATATCCAGAGCCTTGAGCTGAGCGCAGGCTCCCTTGACCACCGGCCAATCACTGTCTGAACCCATGATCACTGCAACTTTACGAATCATTGAAATCCAACCTCTCTTTCCTTCTGAGCCAGCTTCCAAAACAAAAAAGGCTGTGGTGCAGCTACACCACGGCCCTTGTTTTTTCATTTTTATTCCGCACAGTCCGGCCTGAGGTTACACGGCGGCCCTGCTCTGCGCAGCAGCGCATCCGACGCATGGTTTTGTGCAAAGAGATCTGCATCCTGCGGCCCTCCGTTTCTCATGTTCCGGCCCTTTTCACGGCCCGGCAGACGGTCCCTTCCGGGTTCATCCGTCCATCTTACACATACAGTGTACGGCAAAAAAATGACTTTGCAAAGAGCGTTTCGGCAATTTCTCCCTTGTGTTCTCAACCCGCCAAAAAACTTTCAAAAGTTTTGTGCAGTTTCGACATTCATTTTGTTTTTTAGTATGACTTATTTGTGCGACTAACTATTTCAAACCGCCCTCATGGCTCAGAAAATGATTTTTGCCGTAGAGGCCCGGGCCACTTTGATGAGGTCGGCGGGGGCGCAGCAGATCTGGGTGCCGATCCGTCCGCCGGAGACGTAGACCTTCTCCTGAGCAAGCACGCTCTCGTCAAAAACGGTGGTGTACTGTTTCTTCATTCCCACCGGGCTGCATCCGCCCCGGATGTAGCCGGTGACCTTGTTGATATCTGCCACATGGATCATGGCGACGCTTTTCTCTCCCACGCTCCGGGCAGCGGCTTTCAGGTCCAGTTCTGCCGCCACCGGGATGACAAAGACAAAGTAATTCCGGCTTGCCCCCTGTGTCACCAGCGTTTTGTACACGCAGGCCGGGTCTTCCCCGATGCTCTTTGCCACGGTCACGCCGTCCACGGCCACCCCTTCCTCGTGGGGGTACTCATGGGCGGTGTAAGTGATTTTTGCACGGTCCAAAATGCGCATGGCATTGGTTTTTGCTTCTTTTCCCATTGTATCGTTACCTCGTTCTGCTTCTTGTCAGTGAGCTTGCCCTCTCAGTCAATGCAAAGCATTGACAGCTCTCCCAAAGAGAGAGCCCTTGGCAGGCCGGGCCGCAGCTGC
>CALDNF010000196.1 GCA_937917475.1 uncultured Faecalibacterium sp. | reverse complement strand
GCTCCGTGACACGCCCACGAAGTGGGATGGAGCGGTGAGAGGTTTATTTCAAAATAGAGGAAACGAGAATGAAATGGACAGGTAAGATCGGGTTTGCCGAGACGGCAGAGACAGAGCCCAGCGTGTACGAGGAGACCATCGTGGAGCGGAAATACTACGGCGACGTGCTGGAGTGGAACCGCCGGATGGACACCGGAAGCGGCGTGAACCCTGACATCACCATGCAGAACCGGCTGAGCGTACTGGGAGACCCCTACGCCAGCGCAAACCTGTACAAGATGCGGTACGCCGAGTATCTGGGGCAGAAATGGCAGGTGACCGGTGTGCAGGTGCAATACCCACGCCTGACCCTGACACTGGGAGGGCTGTGGAATGGCTGAAAAGCTGACCGACCGGCGGATGGAGCTGGACAGGCTCCTGCGGCTGATCGTGAAAGAACGATGCGGCGAGGAAAACGTCTACTATCAGCCCCCGGCAAACTTCAAAATGAAGTACCCCTGCATCTGCTACGAGCGGCACAAAATATGGAACCGGGCTGCGGATAACAACGTGTATTCGCAGCATTTTTATTATTCGGTCACCGTGATCGACACCAAAGCGGACAGCGACATGACACTGACGTTTTCGAAGCTGCCGAAAGTAAGCTATGACCGGCACTTTGTGGCAGACGGACTGCATCACGATGCAATGACGATCTATTACTAACCCTCTCGGGAAACGGCTGCTCTGTACAACCTCTCAGTCACTTCGTGACAGCTCCCCTAGTAGGGGAGCCCTTGGCAAAGAGAAAAAGTGCCAGAGCACAAGCCATACAGAGATACTTATTTTCAGGAAGGAGAAAAATACGATGAAGCTGGAATGGGACAAGACTGGCGAAAAGTTTTACCACATGGGTGTTGACCGGGGCGTTGTGTACCCGCAGGACAAGACCGGTGCATACCCCAAGGGTGCTGCATGGAACGGCCTGACCTCGGTGGACGAGAAGCCCGACGGCGGCGACCCCAACGACCTGTGGGCCGACAACATCAAGTACGGCAGCATCCTGAGTGCGGAGAAGTTTGCCTTTGGCATTGAGGCATACCAGTCTCCCAAGGAGTTCGACGCCTGCGACGGCAGTGCCGAGCCGGTGCCCGGCGTACTGGTGGGCCAGCAGAAGCGTCAGCCCTTTGGCTTTACGTGGCGTTCGCTGATCGGCAACGACACCGCCACCGAGGAGGACGACGGCTACCTGCTGCATCTGGTCTGGAACGCTACCGCACAGCCCAGCGAGCGGAACTACGAGACTGTGAACGACAGCCCCGACGCCATGACCCTGAGCTGGGACTGCGACACCACCCCGGTGCCCATCAAGGGCCTGCGCCCCTCTGCCCACATGGAGATCAACAGCCTGCGGGTGGACAAGGCAAAGCTTGCGAAGCTGGAGGAGAAGCTGTACGGCACCGAAAGCACCGAGGCCACCCTGCCCAGCCCGGATGAGGTGCTGGAGCTGCTGAAGGCGGCGGAGTAATAGCCCTCTCAGTCACGGCAACGGATGCTGGACGAGAAAGCACGATATTACGCAAGGCGTTGAGCCCTGCGGTCAACCTCTCAGTCTCGCTGACGCTCGACAGCTCCCCTAGTAGGGGAGCCCTTGGCAGAGAGGGAAAGTCTGAGCATAAAAATTCAACTACTTGGCTCCCCTGATAGGGGAGCTCCGTGACATGCCCACGAAGTGGGATGGAGCGGTGAGAGGTTAAATTCAAAATGGAGAGCCCTGTGGTCAACCTCTCAGTCACTTCGTGACAGCTCCCCTACTGAGGGGAGCCCTTGGCAGATACGAAAAGTTTCTGCTGACTGCTTGGGGCATGCGAAAGATGAAGCGTGAGTGCCCTGCGACAGAGGGCAACGACTACAAAAAAGGAGAAGAACGATGGTTAGCAAGACGATCACTTACGAGGATTTCAACGGTGTGGAGCGCACCGAGACCTTCTACTTCAACATGACCAAGGCCGAGCTGGCACAGTGGATGACCGGCGGCGACGGTGGCATGATGGAGCGGATTCAGGCCATTATGGATGCCAAGGACGAGGCCAAGATGCGGGAAATGTTCTGCGAGCTCATTGACCGGAGCTACGGCGTGAAATCGGCAGATGGCAGACGCTTTGAGAAGAACGAAGCCCTGCTGGCCGATTTCAAGGCAACGCAGGCCTACTCCGACCTGTACATGGAGCTGATGACCGACACCGAGAAGTCCGTGGAATTTGTGAACGGCATTATGCCCAGCGACCTGCGGAAGGCCGCACAGAATGGCAATGCGCCGGTGATGATGTCGGCGACCTAACCTCTCAGTCTCGCTTTGCTCGACAGCTCCCCTAGTAGGGGAGCCCTTGGCAG
>CALDNF010000195.1 GCA_937917475.1 uncultured Faecalibacterium sp. | reverse complement strand
CCACATAGCTGATGGCACCGCCCGGGGACAGCTTCTGGAACTCGCTCTCAAACTTCAGTTTGGTGAAAGCGTCGATCTTTTCCGAAACGTGGACGTGGTAGCTGTTGGTGATATAGTTCTTGTCGGTGATGCCGGGCACGATGCCGAACCGCTTCTGCAGGCACTTGGCAAACTTGTAGGTAGTGGATTCCAGCGGGGTGCCGTAAAGGGAGTAGTCGATGTTCTCCGCTTTCTTCCACTCGTTGCAGCGGTCGTTCATGTGCTGCATCACGCTCAGGGCAAAGGGCTTTGCACCGGCATCGGTGTGGCTCTTGCCGGTCATATACTTGACGCACTCATACAGGCCTGCATAACCCAGACTGATGGTGGAATAGCCGCCGAAGAGCAGTTTGTCGATCTTTTCACCCTTTTTCAGCCGGGCCAGAGCACCGTACTGCCACAGAATGGGGGCGGCGTCACTGGGGGTGCCCAGCAACCGCTTGTGGCGGGCCTGCAGGGCACGGTGGCAGAGGGCCAGACGCTCGTCAAAGATCTTCCAGAACTTTTCAAAGTTACCGCCGGAAGACAGGGCCACGTCCACCAGATTGATGGTGACCACACCCTGATTGAAGCGGCCATAGTATTTGGGCTTGCCGGTCTCGGGGTCCACATAGGGGGTCAGGAAACTGCGGCAGCCCATGCAGGTGTAGCAATGGCCCTCGCCGTTTTTGTCCACCTTGAGTTCCAACATCTTCTTTTCGGAGATGTAGTCGGGCACCATCCGCTTGGCGGTGCACTTGGCGGCAAGCTCGGTCAGATAATAATAAGGAGAATCGGGGTGGATGTTGTCTTCCTCCAGAACGTAGATCAGTTTGGGGAAGGCGGGGGTGATCCAGACACCGGCCTCGTTCTTGACGCCCTGATACCGCTGCCGGATGGTCTCTTCAATGATAATAGCAAGGTCGGCTTTCTCCTGCGGATTGCGGGCCTCGCCCAGATACATAAAGACAGTAATGAAAGGAGCCTGACCATTGGTGGTCATCAGGGTGACGACCTGATACTGAATGGTCTGAACGCCCCGGTTGATCTCGTTGCGGAGCCGCCGCTCCACGATCTCTTTCTTCCGCTCTGCGGTCACATCAAGGCCTTTCATTTCGACCTCGACCTCGGCGGCGATCTTTTTACGGGAGACATCCACAAAAGGAGCCAGATGGGTCAGACTGATGCTTTGGCCGCCATACTGGTTGGACGCTACTTGTGCGATGATCTGGGTGGCAATGTTGCAGGCCGTGGAGAAGCTGTGGGGTTTTTCAATATAGGTGCCGGAAATGACGGTGCCGTTCTGAAGCATATCCTCCAGATTGACCAGATCACAGTTGTGCATATGCTGGGCAAAGTAGTCGGAATCATGGAAATGGATCAGGCCGTCCTGATGTGCCTTGACGATCTCCGGGTCCAGCAGCAGGCGGGCGGTCAGGTCTTTGGAGATCTCAC
>CALDNF010000194.1 GCA_937917475.1 uncultured Faecalibacterium sp. | reverse complement strand
ATGCACCCCAGAAGGTCGCACAGGTCGTCAAGGAGCAGCTGGAGACCACGCTGGAAGGCTTTACCTTGAACCTGACCGTGGAGCCCAAGAAGCAGCGTGTGCAGGATATGCAGGACGGCAACTTTGAGATCGGTCTGACCCGCTGGGGCCCCGACTACGCCGACCCCATGACCTATCTGGGTATGTGGGTGAGCGGCAACTCCAACAACTACGGTCTGTGGAGCGATGCCGACTACGATGCCATCATTGACGAGTGCACCACCGGTGACCTGTGCACCGACCCCGAGGGCCGCTGGGCAGCCATGTATGAGGCGGAGCAGATCGTTCTGGAGCAGGCCGTCATCTTCCCCCTGTACGGTCAGTGCAATGCCGAGATGGTCTCTTCTGCTGTTACCGGCGTGGAGTTCCATCCTGTGGCACTGAACCGTGTGTACAAGGACGCCACGAAGAGCGAGTAAAACTGAAAGCACACTGAACAAGGCCGCACAGTGGCCCGCAAAGAGCCACTGTGCGCCTTTTTGGCATTGTACCTGTCTGCGGCAGACGAACGACTGACCGCAAGATCCCGGAAGGAAAAAGGGGGTCCACCCGACGTGAAAAAATATACGCTCAAGCGAATCCTGACATCGCTGTTTACGCTGCTGGCAATCCTGCTGGTGCTGTTCATTCTGATGCAGCTGATGCCCGGTTCGCCCTTCAATGATGAAAAGCTGACGCCCGATATGCGTGCAGCCCTGTATGCAAAGTATGGCCTTGACCAGCCCATCTATATCCAGTTCTTCCGCTATGTGGGCAATATGCTCCGGGGTGATTTGGGCGTCAGCTACAATATCTCCAAGAATACGCCCATCTCCCAGCTCATCCAGTCCCGTCTGCCCATCTCCATTCAGGTGGGCGGCATGGCGGTCACGCTGGGTGCTATCGTAGGTCTGATGCTGGGCATCCTTGCCGCTTTGAAGCGGGATACGCTGGTGGACTCCATCGCCACCATCATCTCGGTCATCGGCGTATCAGTGCCGTCCTATGTGTTCGCACTGGCACTGAGCTACACCTTCGGCTTCAAACTGCGCTGGTTCCCCATGCTGTTTTCGGCCAAGGACGTCTTTGGCTCCAGCGTGCTGCCCAGTATTTCGCTGTCCATGTTCACCATGGCGTCCATCGCCCGCTTTACCCGCAGTGAGATGATCGAGGTGCTGGATTCGGATTATATGCTGCTGGCTGAAAGCAAGGGCATCTCCGGCCCGGCACTGATCTTCCGCCACGCCCTGCGCAATGCCCTGATCCCCATCATCACGGTGCTGGCACCGCTGATCGTGGATCTGATGACCGGCTCGCTGGTGGTGGAAAAGATCTTTGCCATTCCCGGTGTGGGCAGCCTGCTGGTGACGGCCATCCAGTCCAACGACTACAATGTGGTCATTGGTCTGAGCTTTATTTACAGTGCCATGTACATTGGCATCATGCTGGTCGTTGACCTGCTGTACGGCATCATCGATCCGCGTATTCGTTTGGCAAAGGGGGACGACTAAATGGCAGAAAAAGCGATCCGGCTGGGCGGCGAATCCACCGCCGATGCCATTGTCGGTGCCGTGGATGCAATGTACACGGAGCACACCTTTGAGGAAAAGGATTTTGCCCTCAAGCACAACGACGATGAGATCGCCGTGGATACCAACTTTGCGGCTCAGAGCTTCTGGAAGGATGCGCTCATCCGCTTCTTTGGCAAAAAGAGTGCCGTGCTGGGGCTTGTCCTCATCGTGGTCATCGTGCTTCTGGCCATTTTGGGCCCGGGCATGAACGGCTATACCTACTCCGGTCAGGATCTGAGCCAGAAAAACTTTGCACCCCGTGTGCCGGGTATTGAGCAGTTTGGTATTCTGGACGGCAGCGAGAAGATGAGCACCACCACCGGCACCAAGGTGACCAACGCTTATCAGGAAAAGGACAAACTGGATGTCTACTACTGGTTCGGCAGCGATCTGTATGGCCGTGACATCTGGACCCGCACATGGGAAGGCGCACGTGTCTCTCTTATCATTGCGGTGGCCGCTGCAGTCATTGATATGGTCATCGGTATGAGCTATGGCCTGATTTCGGGCTACTTCGGCGGCAAGGTCGATATGGTGATGCAACGCTTTCTGGAAGTAGCCAACGGCATCCCCCGTCTGGTCATCGTCACGCTGCTGCTGCTGGTACTGCAGCCCGGCATGGTGACCATTATCTTCGCTCTGATGCTGACGGAATGGGTGGGTATGAGCCGCATTGCCCGTGCCGAGATGCTCAAGCTGAAGGATCAGGAGTTTGTTCTGGCCTCCCGCACGTTGGGCGCAGGCAGCTTCTTCATCATTTTCAAGGAAGTGCTGCCCAACATCATCGGACCCATTATCACACAGGTCATGTTCAGCATCCCGACCGCCATCTTCACCGAGGCGTTCCTTTCCTTCGTGGGTCTGGGCATCCCGGTGCCGCAGTGCTCGCTGGGCTCCCTGATCAGCGAGCTGTACAACAGTTTCACCACCCATCCGTATCAGATCATCCCGCCCATTGTGGTCATGAGTCTGCTGATGCTCAGCTTCAACCTTGTGGCTGATGGCCTGCGTGAGGCACTGGACCCCAAGATGAAGAGTATGTAAGGAGGAACACCCATGCCTGAAGCAAAAAAAGAACAGGTCTTGTCGGTGCGAGACCTTGATATTACCTTTAAAACCACCGCAGGTCCGGTGCATGCGATCCGTGGTGTGAACATCGACCTGTACAAGGGCGAGACTGTCGCACTGGTGGGCGAATCCGGTTCCGGCAAGTCTGTGACCATGAAAGCCGCTATGGGTATTCTGGCCAAAAATGCCACCGTGAACGGCGGCAGCATCCGGTTCAGCTATCACCATGCCGACGGCAGCCCGGAAACGGTTGATCTGCTGCAAAAAGACAAAAAGTGGATCCGCCGCCACATCAACGGCAAGCGCATTGCCATGGTGTTTCAGGATCCCATGACCAGCCTTGACCCCACCATGACCATTGGCAAACAGATCATGGAGGGTATGCTCTGGCACTTCAAGATGCCCAAGGCGGAAGCCTACAAAAAGGCACTGGAGCTGCTGGAAGAGGTGGGCATCACCGATGCTGAAAAGCGGATGAAAAACTATCCGCATCAGCTGTCCGGCGGTATGCGCCAGCGTGTGGTCATCGCCATTGCGCTTTCCTGTGACCCCGACCTGCTCATCTGCGACGAGCCCACCACTGCACTGGATGTGACCATTCAGGCAAAAATCCTGGAGCTGATCCGCAACATCCAGAAAGAGCGTGGCATCTCGGTCATCTACATCACCCACGACCTTGGTGTTGTGGCAAAGGTGGCAGACTATGTGGATGTCATGTACGCCGGCAAGATCGTGGAGACTGGCACCATCAACGAGATCTTCTACGACCCCAAGCACCCCTATACCTGGGGTCTGCTGTCGGCCATGCCCGACCTTGACACCGCTGATGACCGCCTGTATACCATTCCCGGTTCGCCGCCGAACCTGCTGCACGAGAAGCCCGGCGATGCCTTTGCGCCCCGCAACCGTTTTGCGCTGAACATCGACGACGAGATAGACCCGCCTATGTTCAAGATCAGCGATACCCACTATGCGGCCACATGGCTGCTGGATCCCCGTGCACCCAAGGTTGAGATGCCGCCGGAGCTCAAGGAGCGCATTGCCCGCATGAAAGCAGAAGCAAAAAAGATCGAGGAGGCGGAATAAATGGCAGCACAGAGCACGACCCCGCTGCTGAAGGTCGAGGGCCTGAAGCAGTATTTCCGCATCAATAAGAATTTCACGGTCAAGGCGGTGGATGACGTCAGTTTTGAGATCTATCCCGGCGAGACCTACGGTCTGGTGGGCGAGTCGGGCTCGGGCAAATCCACCATCGGGCGCAGTATCATCCGCCTGTACGACCCCACTGCGGGCAAGATCACCTTTGACGGGCAGGATATCAGCGGCCGTCTGACCCATGCGCAGAACAATATCCTGCGCACTCAGATGCAGATGATCTTTCAGGACCCCATGGCTTCCCTGAACCCCCGCAAGAAGGTGGAGGATATTATCGGCGAGGGTCTGGATATCCACCATCTATGCAAAACGCAGGCCGAGCGTCGAGAAAAGGTAGAAAAAATCCTTGCCAAGGTCGGTCTTGCCCCGGAGCACGCCGAACGCTACCCGCACCAGTTCTCCGGTGGTCAGCGTCAGCGTGTGGGCATCGCCCGTGCCCTCATCATGAACCCCAAGCTCATTATTGCGGATGAATGTATCTCGGCACTGGATGTGTCCATTCAGGCGCAGGTGGTCAACCTGATGAAGGATATCCAGCATGAGACCGGCACGGCGTATCTGTTCATCGCCCACGATTTGTCCATGGTCAAGTACATCTCTGACCGTATCGGTGTGCTGCATCTGGGCCACCTGCTGGAGACCGGTACCACCGAGGAGATCTTCGAGCACCCCATCCATCCCTACACCCGGAGCCTGCTGTCGGCCATTCCGCTGCCGAACCCGGTGGTCGAAAAACGCCGTGTGGCGGAGACTTATGATTATGCCACTTCCGGCATCGACTATTCCAAGGGCACCAGCCACCATGTGGAGGGCAGCCATTACGTCAAGTGTACGGATGAAGAATTTGCCAAGTGGTGCAAATAAGTCCGGATAAAAGACGGAATTGCACAATTAACCGTGAAAAAATAGTGTAGAAATAATGCCCACTCGTCTGAGGAGTTCTCAGGTGAGCGGGCATTTTGCGTTTTCGTTCGATTTTGGTAAATCTAGTCGGCTTGTGGTTATCGATTAACCCACGGTTTGGCTCCACAACAGGCTGATGCCGAACCAGTCCATTGCTTCAACGCCACCGATAGCTGGTCAATGCCGCTATCCTCTATGTTCATTATACCACAGATGGATACGGATTCAATCATTGCCTTCTGAGCACATCAGGCATCGACCGATGGAATGTTATGCCGTGTTTATACTTTTGACCGATAGTGCTTCTGTCTGCGGGCGACTGCAAACTCTTCCAGAACATGAAAACAGGTTTCAATTTCCTCATCCGAGCAATGCTCTTTCAGGAGTTCCAGTGTTTTTCCAAACACCCGGTCATCATAGCGGATATGCGTCTGGTTCAGCTCCTGCCCCTTCGGGGTAGCATAATAGAGCTGCTTCTTCTTACTGTCGGGTGCTTCGTGGTGCTCGATCAAACCCTTATCTTCAATCTTCCGCAGCATCTGGGAAATAGCCGCTTTCGTCTTATCGAAGTCCAGCGAAAGCTCCGTGACCGTTTTGCCGGGATGGTCTACGATATACTCCAGCAGATGCACTTCTACGGAGGTGTATTCCTCGCCTGTCCCATAGTCGATTGGAATATTGGACGACATATAAAGCATGGATGCCTGATGCAGAATATCTGCTTTTTTTGCCGCAGAATGTTGTTTCATAGAAATTCTCCTTGTAAAGTTCCTTAACTTACCCACCTTCAGTATACCAAAGCGTCAACCGAAAAGCTAGACAAAAATCAACGCTCTTTCTTGTGCGGTCTGCACGAACTTAAATTTCTTGCCGAAAAGTGATTGACAGATATTTTGCGAAGTGTTAAGATTCTTAACAAGAAGTTAAGCAGCTTAACACAACCGCACATTACACACTTTCAGTTATCTCACAGGAGGGATTTCTATGAGTACGGAACGGCAGGAAAGCAAGCTGATCCGCAACTTGGGTTTCTGGGACCTGATGGCGATTGCTGTCGGCCAGATCGTGGGTGCTGGCATCATGTCCTCCACGGGCGTTGCCATTGGCATGACCGGTACCGGTGTCGTGTTAGCATTTCTTCTTTCACCATTTCTGACGATCATCTGCATTTTTCCGGTGGCTATCCTCAGCTCCGCAGTGCCGACCACCGGTGGTCCTTACCGCTATTGCAGCCGCTTGATGGGTAAGAGCACCGGAATGGTCTACCTGCTCTTGCACGTCACCTCGTACAGCGTTGCTGTTTCTCAGTATGCACTGAGCTTCGGCGCATATCTGTCCAGCATCGTTCCCAGCATCAACCAGCACATCGCTGCTATGGTTATTCTGACGCTGTTCTACGCCATGAACCTCGTAGGCACAAAGTCCGCTGCTGTGCTGAACAAGGTCATGAGCATTGCATTGTTCGGTGGTCTGGCTCTGTTTATCATTTTCGGTTTGCCCAAGGTCAACCTTGAGTACGTTTTCAACGCACAGAACCTTCTCTTCAACGGCCCCATGATGTTCGTCTCCACGCTGGCACTGCTCAGTTCTGCCACTGCCGGTGCGCAGTTCATCGCTGAGCTGGGCGGTGAAGCCAAGGATGCAGGCCGCACCATTCCCAAGGTCATGATCGTATCCACATTGTCCGTTGGCGTTGTATACGTTCTGATTGCTTTGGTTGCCGCCGGCGTTCTGCCCATTGCGGATGTTGCAAACCAGCCCCTGACGCTGGTCGCACAGGCCACCATGCCGAAGGTTATTATGTACCTGTTTGTCATCGGTGCCGCACTGGGCGCAACTGCAACTACCCTGAACTCCACGCTGTCGTGGATCACCAAACCCCTGCTGGTCGCCTGTGACGATGGAATGCTGCCCCGCAGTTTCGGCACTGTCAGCAGCAAGGGTGTTCCTTATAAACTGCTGACCTTCTTCTACATCGTCGGCATGATTCCGCTGGTCGTTCGTCTGGACATTTCCGTAATCACCAAGTTTACCACTGCCAACTCTCTGCTGTGCAAACTGCTGGTCTGCTTCGCACTGCTGGCACTGGCAAACAAGTATGGCGATATCCTGAAGAACTCCACCCTGAAAATTTCCCCGGCCAAAGCAAAGGTTCTGTCCATCGTAGGCATCGTCATTCTCTGTGTGCTGTCTTACTCGCTGTTTGCAAACCTGTCCATTCTGGTGGTTGGCTTCCTCGCAGTGCTGGTTGTGATCAGCATTCTGTACAGCAAGGTTTTCCGTAAGGATGTTACGCTTGAAAATGACCTGATCGTGGACTACTCCGCACAGAACTGACCGGAGGCTCCTATGAAAATGACCATCGTGGGCAGTCACCTCTGCCCGAACACGCTCTATTCCATTATGAAGTGCAAAGATGCCGGTGTTGCATTTTCCTTCGCCGACCTTTCGGCCAGCCTTGCCGATCTGAAAAAGTTTCTCGCCCTGCATGAGCACGATGCCGTTTATGCCGACCTGCACACGGCTTCCGGTAAATCGGATTATGTGGAGAATGGAAAAATTGGTCTGCCGTGCTTTGTCTTTGAAAACGGCACCAAGACCCTTGATTTGAACGAAGCACTTGCAAAAGCAAAACAGTAACAGGAGGTTTTTGTGATGAGCTACAATTTTAAGACCGTTAATAACCGTTTTGGCACCGGCTCCAAGAAATGGAACGAACTGGTCGCCCATGGTGTCAAGCCCGAAGAGGACATCATTCCTTTCTCCGTGGCCGATATGGAGTTTGAGACTGCCCCGGAGATCAAGGAAGCACTCAAGGAGAAAATCGACAATTCTGTGCTGGGCTATGAGAACCCCACTCCCGCCTATCTGAATGCCGTTTGCAACTGGATGAAGACCCGCCACAACTGGGATGCAAAGCCGGAGTGGATCCTGCCGGAGCATGGTGTTGTGGATGCGTTCTTCCACTGTGTCAAGTTCTTCACCAAGCCCGGTGACGGTGTTCTGCTGATGACCCCGGTCTACTACCCCATGTATCATGCCGTTCTCGACAATGACCGTAAGCTGGTGGACAGCCCGCTCCTGCGCTGCGGCGACCACTATGAGATCGATTTTGCAGACTTCGAGAAGAAGGCCGCAGATGAGAACACCAAGCTGTGCATCCTGTGCAGCCCGCAGAACCCCTGCGGCCGTGTCTGGACCCGTGAAGAACTCCAGAAAGTTGCAGACATTTGCCTGAAGCATCATGTTCTGGTGGTGTCGGATGAGATTCATTTTGACCTCATCATGCCGGGTCACGAGCACATTGTCTATGCTTCTCTGAGCAAAGAAGTGGAGCAGAACTGCATCGTCTGCACCGCTCCCAGCAAGACCTTCAATCTGGCTGGTCTCCAGACTTCCAACATCTTTGTTCCGAATCCGGAGCTGCGTGAGCACTACCTGAAGTGCTTGAAGCAAACCAACCCCAACCCCAAGTGCAACGTTCTGGGCTACGTTGCTTGTCAAGCAGCTTATGAGCACTGCGCCAACTGGCTGGACGAGTGCAATGCTGTGATCGACACGAACCGCAAGCTGGTGGTGGACTTCCTTGCGAAAGAGTTCCCCCAGATTCAGGTCATTGATCTGGAAGCCACCTATCTGCTGTGGATGGATTGGCGCGGTCTGGGCATCGACTACAAGGAACTGGAGCGCATCAACCACGAGGAAGCCAAGCTCTTCTTCGATGAAGGCTATGTCTTCGGCGCACAGGGCGAAGGTTTTGAGCGTTGGAATCTGGCCTGCCCCACCCGTTATGTAGAAGAGGCCCTCCAGCGCATGAAGGCTGCTTATTCCAAGTACGTCAAGTAATAAATTTATCATTGAAACGAGGTATTATCTTATGAAAGTCATCAACACTGAAAAAGCTCCCGGTGCTATCGGTCCTTACTCTCAGGGTTTTGTGGTCGGTAATGCTGTCTACACTTCCGGCCAGCTGCCGGTTGACCCTGCCACCGGTGAAATGCCCGCAGACATTGCAGCACAGGCCGAGCAGAGCTGCAAGAACGTGATTGCCATTCTGGAAGCTGCTGGCAGCAGCGCAGAGAAGGTCTTCAAGACCACCTGCTTCCTGTCTGATATGGGCGACTTTGCCGCTTTCAACGCTGTCTATGCAAAGTACTTTACTTCCAACCCTGCTCGTTCCTGCGTAGCCGTCAAGACCCTGCCCAAGAACGCCCTGTGCGAGATCGAAGCCGCTGCCGAAGCCTGATTTTTGACCTTCCAACTTTTTTTCCTATCAACTCTGACTTTGCTACTCTCTATCAAGATACTTTTTTCTCCTATCATAACCACCCTCCTAGAGTGTATCTGAAAACAAGTTTCAGATGTGCAAAATGCTGAAAGAGACACA